>CAYMNX010000465.1:0-22678 GCA_964391905.1 uncultured Rhizobiaceae bacterium | reverse complement strand
CCGGCAATACCGGCGCGCTGATGGCGATGGCGAAATTCGCGCTCAAGACTTTGCCGGGGATCGACCGCCCGGCGATCGCGACATTTTTTCCGACCCGACGCGGCGAAAGCGTGATGCTCGATCTCGGTGCCAATGTCGAATGCGATGCCGAGAATCTGGTGCAATTCGCACTGATGGGCGAGGTCTTCGCCCGCACGGTTCTGGGCCTCTCGCGCCCGACCGTCGCGCTCTTGAACATCGGCTCCGAGGAGCTCAAGGGAAACGATGCGGTCCGCGGCGCGGCGACGCGATTGAAAGCGCCGGGGTCTCCGATCAATTTCCACGGCTACGTCGAGGGCGACGAGATCGCGGCGGGCGCTGCCGATGTGATCGTGACCGATGGCTTCACCGGCAATGTTGCGCTGAAGACCGCCGAAGGAACGGCCAAGTTGTTCACCGATTTCGTTCGCGCTGCCTTTGCGAGCTCGCTGATGGCGCGCCTCGGCTATGTCTTTGCCAAGCCCGCCTTGGCAAAGCTGCGCGAGCGGCTCGACGTCCGCCGCTACAACGGCGCCGTGTTCCTGGGGCTCGACGGCATTGCGGTCAAGAGTCATGGCGGCACCGACGAGCTCGGCTTCGCGAGCGCGATCGGGGTCGGCGTGGATATGTGCATCAATGGCTTTCTCGATAAGATCCGCGACGATATCGCGCGCATGAGCGCCGTTGCCGAAACGGTTGAAAAGACCCAGCCGGCAGTGCTTTGAGATGACATTTCGCGCACAAGTTCTGGGCTGCGGCGGCTATTTGCCTGAGCGGATCGTCACCAATGCCGAGCTCGCGACGACGCTCGATACCTCCGATGAGTGGATCGTTCAGCGTACCGGCATTCGCCAGCGCCATGTCGCCGCGCCCGGCGAATATACCTCGCATCTCGCGATCAAGGCGGCGCGTCAAGCGCTCGCGACAAGCGGTGTCGCCGCCTCGGCGGTCGATCTCATTGTGCTCGCGACCTCGACCCCCGATAATACCTTTCCGGCGACGGCGACCAAGGTTCAGGCAGCGCTCGGCGTGACCTCGGGCGCCGCCTTCGATGTCCAAGCCGTGTGCACCGGATTCATTTACGCGCTCGCGGTCGCCGATAACTTCCTGCGCACAGGCCAGGCAAAGACGGCGCTGGTGATCGGAGCCGAGACCTTCTCCCGCATTCTCGATTGGAAAGACCGCGGTACCTGCGTCCTGTTCGGCGACGGCGCCGGGGCCTTGGTCCTGCGCGGCGTGCCGTCGAATGGCAGCGTCGCCGAGCGCGGCATTCTTTCGACCCATCTTCATGCCGACGGCCGGCAGCACGATCTCCTCTATGTCGATGGCGGTCCATCCACCACGGGCATGGCCGGCTTCCTGCGCATGGAAGGGCGCGAAGTGTTTCGCCATGCGGTCCAGCGCCTTGCCGAGGCGGTGGACGAGGCGCTCGCCGCCAATGGCCTGTCGGGCCGCGACGTCGATTGGCTGGTGCCGCACCAGGCCAATCGCCGGATCATCGACGCTATGGCGAGAAAGCTCGGCCTGCCGAGCGACAAGGTCGTTCTCACCATCGATCGCCACGCCAATACCTCCGCCGCGTCGGTGCCGCTGGCGCTCGCCGAGGCCGCTGGCGATGGCCGCATTCGGCCGGGCCAGCAGGTGCTGCTCGAGGCGATGGGCGGCGGTTTGACCTGGGGCGCCGCGCTCTTGCGCTGGTAAAGCGACCATGCACAAGAAACACCCTCAAGCATCTGTAATTGCAAATTTTCCGGCCGGGGTCTAAAGTTTTACTTAAACGGGGGAGGCGGTGCATGGCCGGGCAAACGGTAACGCGGGCGCAGCTCAGCGAGGCCGTCTATCAGGAGGTCGGGCTGTCGCGGAATGAGTCGGCAGAGCTCGTTGAGACGGTTCTTAACGAGATCTCCGAGGCATTGTCGCGCGGCGAGATGGTCAAGATCTCGTCCTTCGGCAGCTTTGCCGTGCGCAAGAAGGGCAAACGCGTCGGCCGCAATCCCAAGACCGGCAAGGAAGTGCCGATCAATCCACGCCGCGTTCTCGTGTTCCGCGCCTCGCATGTGCTGAAGGATCATATTAACGCCGCATTGAGCAAACAGGATTCGAGCGCCCTATGAGTGTCAGGATGCCCGATCTGTTCGGTCCTCCGCCCCGCGCGCCGAGCGCGCGGCGTGCGCCCAAATCCGCGGAAGCCTTCCGCACCATCAGCGAGGTCGCCGACGAGCTCGAAGTGCCGCAGCATGTGCTGCGTTTTTGGGAATCGAAATTCCCGCAGGTAAAGCCCCTGAAGCGCGCCGGCGGCCGGCGCTACTATCGTCCCGACGATGTCGTGTTGCTGCGCCGTATCCGGCAATGCCTTTATGATCAAGGCTATACCATCAAGGGCGTGCAGAAGCTCCTGCGCGAGGGCGCGCTGAAGACCGATGAGGCGCCACGTCCGGCGCCTCCGGCGCAGGCGCCGCGGGTCGCGAAAGCCGATCCGAAATCGGACAAGCTGCGGGCATCGCTGATGGAAATTCGCGAGGAGTTGATCGCGCTGCGCGAGCTCCTCAACAAAGGCCAGCGCTAGCCGCCGGCCGCGGCCGGTCGGGCGCCGTTGCATCGCCGCCAACCCCTGATTATAGTCGCGCCTCTCCGGACGGGCAGTGGCGCAGCCTGGTAGCGCACTTGCATGGGGTGCAAGGGGTCGCGAGTTCGAATCTCGCCTGCCCGACCATTTCACTCGTCGCCTATCTTCACGAACCCAGCGATCGAGAGAGACGTGCCCGAGCCGATTTCCGCCTCTCGCCGGCGTTGGAGCTTTGCGGCCGCGATGATGTCGAGCTTCGTCTCGGCCGTCGAGGTCACGATCGTTGCGACGGCAATGCCGACGATCGTCAGCGCGCTCGGCGATTTCGACCTCTTCAGCTGGGTCTTTACCGCCTACCTCCTCGTGCAAGGCGTGACCGTTCCGATCTATGGCCGACTCTGCGATTTCTACGGCCGCAAGCGCATGCTTTACATCGGGATGGCGCTGTTCGTGATCGGCTCGGTCCTTTGCGGCCTCGCCTGGAACATGATCTCGCTCATCGCTTTCCGGGTCGTGCAGGGCTTGGGCGGCGGCTCGCTCGCAACCGTCTCCCAAACCATCGTCAGCGATCTCTATCCGCCGACCGAGCGCGCCAAGGTTCAGGGCTATATTTCCACCACCTATGCCACATCGGCGCTGCTCGGGCCGATTGTGGGCGCTTTCATCGTCGCGCAATGGGGCTGGCAGTGGGTGTTCTGGGCCAATGTGCCGCTCTGCTTCGTCACCGTGGTGGCGCTGGCGGTAACTTTTCGCGAGCATCTCGAGTTGAGGCCGCATCAGATCGACTATCTCGGCTCGCTCTTGATGGGGCTGACCACCGGCTTGCTGATGTATCCATTGACGCGGGCGGCGTCGCTGTCGCTCGAAACGATCGCCTTGTTGCTGCTCGGCGCGGCCATCTCCCTGGTCCTGCTTTTGATCCAGGAGAGCCGTGCACGCGAACCGATGCTGCCGCTCGAAATCTGGCGCAACCGCATCGTCACCTTGGGTAATTGCGCGAGCGGCTCGCTCGGCGCCATGCAGATGGCGGTCACCGCGTTCCTGCCGGCCTTTATTCAGGGCGTGCTCGGCGCCAACGCCTTTCTCGCCGGCCTCGCGCTGACCGGCATGTCGGTCGCCTGGCCGATCGGCGGCTTCATCGCCGGGCGCAATCTCGTGCGGACCTCCTATCGCAAATCCTCGAGCCTCGGTGCGATCGTCCTGATCACCGGCGCGGTCATGATGACTTTCATCAATCCGTCACTCGGCGTCGGCTGGGCGATCGGGACCTCCTTCCTCGTCGGGCTCGGCATGGGTCTCACGAATATGGGCTTCTATGTTGGCGTCCAATCGAGCGTCGATTGGGGTCAGCGCGGGGTAGTGACGTCGAGCTTCAACTACTCCCGTATCGTCGGCCAATCGCTCGGGACCGCCGTTTTCGGCGGAATCGTCAATGTCGCGCTGCACGGAAAAATGGCGGCCGGAAGTGATGTCGTCAGTCGATTGCTCGAGCCTTCGTTGCGCCAAGCCGTGCCCGCGCCCGCGCTTGCCTCGGTGATGGAGGCCTTTGCCGGTGCGATCCATCACATCTTCGAGGTGAATGTGGGGCTCGCCCTTTTGACCACGATTTGGGCGCTGTTGCTGCCGCGGGGCGTTAGTCTGCGCACCCACGCTCACAACAAATAGATTATAATCAGCCTTTTACGAGATAAAGCTCAGGTTGACCCGCAGCTCGCTCCGCGATCACCTCGCTGGCCACGGTGCGGCCGAGCGGCGTCAGCTTGCAGACGAGCCAATCGGGTTTCAGCGGGTTTGGATACCAGGGTTCGGCCCAGCCTTGATCGATGCAGGCGCGCACGGTACGGGGATCGATATGTTGACCGAATTCATCGAAGAGCGGCAGCTTTCCGCCGGGTTGATTGAGACCGCGCCGCAGCCACTGCCTCTGAATGGCCGTGGGCGCGTGCCGCTTGGTGTCGGCTGCAAGGTTCATGGACGCCTCCCTATCGATTTTCATGCTAAACCCAACCTCAAGGAGAGCCAAGCCCCGAGTCGCGTCGGCGATCGGTCGATTTTGGCGGAGGAGACTCCATGTCGGTGATGTTCGTTTACGTCACGGCCGGCGATCAGGAAGAGGCGCGCCAGATCGCGCAGCAGGTGGTCGGCGAGCAGCTGGCCGCCTGCGCCAATATCCTTCCCGGCGTGACGTCGATCTTTCATTGGGAGGGGAAGGTGCAGGAGGCGAGCGAGGCGATGCTCGTCCTCAAAACGACGGAGCAAAAACTCGAGCTGCTGATCGCACGGGTGAAGATGCTCCATTCCTATGAGCTGCCCTGCATCGAGGCCCTGCCGGTCGTCGAAGGCAATCGGGATTTTCTCGAATGGGTCGTGCGGGAGACCGGAGGGGATCCACGACGGTTGCTAGACCCGCTTTGACATGGCAGGGTCCCAGGATGACGAGGACCTCCGCGCGCTGGGTGCTGTTTTTCGGCAATATCGGCCACACTCTCACCCATCTGATGATGCTGCTGTACCCGACCGTGGTGCTGCGCCTCGAAGCGCATTTCGGGCTCAGTTATGGCGAGCTCATGTGGCTTTTCGTGCCCGGACTGGTGCTCTACGGCGTGGCGGCGCTGCCGGCCGGCTGGCTCGGTGACCGCTGGAGCGCCGAGCGCATGATGGTCCTGTTCTTTCTTGGCAGCGGCGTTGCCGGCCTCGTGACAGGTATCGCGCCGGGTCCATTGGGTTTGGCGGTGGGCCTCGGGCTCATCGGTACCTTTGGGTCGATCTATCACCCGGTCGGCACGGCTTGGCTCGTCCGTCATGCCGAGAATCGCGGTCGTATGCTCGGCTGGAACGGGATTTTCGGCAGCCTCGGCATCGGGGCCGGTCCGTTCGTCGCGGCGAGCTTGACCACGCTTTACGGCTGGCGCGCGGCATTCATCCTTCCCGGCCTTCTCTGCCTCGCGCTGGGCCTTGCCTTGGCGCTCCTCATGCGCGGGGGAACGGTGGTCGCGGCGCGGAGCGATGTGAAGCCGCAAGCGGAGCCCGACACGGCCGACATCCGGCGCGCTTTCATCCTCCTCTCGATCACGATGCTGTCGACGGGACTCGTATTTCAGGCGCTCTCGAACGGCTTGCCCAAGCTCTTCGAGATCCGTCTGGCGGGTCTCACGGCCGGCGGGCTGATGGGCACGGGCGGTCTCGTCAGCGTGGTTTTCTTCGCGAGCGCCGGTTTTCAGATGCTCGGCGGCTGGCTCGCCGATCGGTTCCAAATGCGCTGGATCTATCTTTTCTGCTGGGCGGTGCAGATACCGGTCCTCTTCGCGGCAACGAGGCTCTTCGAGCTGCCGCTCTTCGCCGCCGCTTTGCTGTGCTTCACCATGATCGCGATCGCAACGCCGACGGAGAACGCGCTTCTCGTCCACTACACGCCGGCCCGCTGGCGCGCCACCGCCTTCGGCGCCAGATTCATGCTCTCGCTCGGCGTCAGCGCTCTGGGCGTGCCGCTGGTCGCGGTCAGCTATGATAAGAGCGGCGACTTCGTCTGGCTCTTTGCCGTGCTCGGCATGCTCGCACTCGTCGTCGTTGCGGCCGCGCTCTTGCTCCCGCGCGAACGCCCGGCGCCTCTCGCCGTCGAAGCCGCGGCTGAATAGGGCGATCTAGCTATGTCGCGAACGAGGCTTCTATGCTATCGGGTGGCCGCTGCGGCCCAAGAAGGAAGATGATATGGCGGATGTTGCGAGTGACGTGCTCGAAGTCATCGCGAAGCAGGCGAAGGTCGAGCCCGACAAAGTGGCGCGCGAGACCGAGCTTGTCGACCTTAATCTCGAATCGCTCGACACGATCGAGCTCATCTTCGCACTCGAGGAAAAATTCAATATCGAGATTCCATTCAACGCCAACGAGGCCGGAACGGCGGGTATCAGCTTCACGACCGCGGGCGACGTCATCGACGCGGTGGCCAAGCTCGTCGAAGAGCAAAAGGGCGGAAAGGCCTGACATACCGGTGAGTTCTCAGGCGGCCGAGAGTCATCCATGAATCGCGTCGTCGTCACGGGTATCGGCGTCTGCGCCGCGCCGGGGAAGAATGCGGCGGCCTTCGCCGCGACCCTCAAATCGGGCCAGAGCGCGATCGGTCCGCTCACTATCCCGACCGATGCGCTCAACACCAAAATCGGCGCGCAGGTCTTGGATTTCGATCCGCTCGCGCATTTCGCCGAGAACAAGCTCGCGCTCTATGATCGCTGCACGCAATTCGCGCTGGTCGCGGCACGCGAGGCGATCGGCGCGAGCGGGCTTGATTTCCGTCAAGGCCTCGGCGCACGCACGGCGGCGATCATCGGCTCGGGAGTCGGCGGGCAAGCAACGCAGGATGAGAATTATCACCGGATCTATGCCGAAGGGGCGAAGCGCCTCCATCCCTTCACGATCCCGAAGCTGATGATCAATGCGCCCTGCAGCCACATCACCATGGAGCATGGCATCACCGGACCGTCTTTCGTGGTGGCTTCGGCCTGCTCCTCGGCCAATCACGCGATCGGCGTCGCGTTCCAGATGCTGCGCGCCGGCATGGTCGACGCCGCGGTCACGGGAGGAACCGAAGCCGTCTTCACCTTTGGCACGATCAAGGGCTGGGAGGCGCTCCGCGTGATGGCACCCGATACATGCCGACCTTTCGCGCGCGACCGCAAAGGCATGGTGCTGGGCGAGGGAGCCGCGGTCCTGGTGCTCGAATCCCGCGACCGCGCGCTTGCGCGCGGCGCCGCGATCCTCGCCGAGATCATCGGCTTCGGCTCAACCTCGGATGCGGGCGACATCGTCCTGCCGGCCGTCGAGGGCGCGGCGGGCGCGATGGCGGCTTGTCTCGAGGATGCGAAGCTCGCGCCAAGCGATGTCGATTATGTCAACGCGCATGGCACGGGCACCGCCGCCAATGATGTGACCGAGACCAAGGCGCTGCACCAGGTCTTCGGCGATCATGCGAAGAAGCTGGCCGTGTCCTCGACCAAATCGATCCATGGCCATACGCTGGGTGCGGCCGGAGCGATCGAACTCGCGGCGACGATCCTTGCGATGTGCGGCGGCTTCGTGCCGCCGACGGCGAATTTCACCACGCCCGATCCGCAATGCGATCTCGATTACGTGCCGAACGAAGCGCGCATGAAGCCGATCGACGTCGCGATCTCGAACTCCTTCGCTTTCGGCGGCCACAACGCGGTCGTCGCGGTGCGGCGTGCGTGACCGCCTTTACCGTCGATAACGTCGCCCGTTTCTGCTGACCGTCAGGACAGTGGCGCGAGCCGCGCGTCTTACGAGCGCGTGCTCGGCAGGCGCAGATTGAGGCGGGGGCCGGTGGCGCTTGGTTTTCAGAGCCCGAGCCGCGGCATCTCGATGGCGGGGCAACGGTTCATGACGACATCGATGCCGGCGGCTTCGGCCTTGGCTGCGGCCTTGTCGTCGCGCACATCGAGCTGCATCCAGATGATCTTGGCGCCCTTGGCGATCGCCTCATCGACCACGGGCGCCACCAGCTCGGAGCGGCGGAAGATATCGACCATGTCGATCGGCTCGGGAATTTCGGCGAGGCTGGCGCGCACGATCTCGCCATGGATGGTTTCGCCCGCCGCCTGCGGGTTGACCGGAATCACGCGGAACCCCTTGCCTTGCAGGAAGCGCATCACGCGATGGCTCGGCCGATCGGGACGCGGGCTTGCCCCGACCATGGCAATCGTCTTCACCCGCGCGAAGATTTGGCGCAGATAGTCGTCGCTGTAGGCGTCGTGATTCATGTCGGCCCTCATGCGTTCTGCGCTTCAGATAGATATCCGGCGCTCCTCTGTCGAGTGGAGGTCAATGCGAGGCCGCGCGCGACGCGTGATGCCGATCAAAGATTGGCGAGCCGAACCATGACATAGAGCGCGCTTGCGCCGAGGATCGTCGTGATCGTGGTCCAGCGCACGGGATGGGCGTGATAGCTTTCGGGAATGAGGTCGCTCGCGCCGATGTAAAGGAAAAATCCGGCGAAGAGCGCGAGGATGAAGCCGAAGCGCTCGCGCGGAACCGCCACGAACAGCGTCGCGACGATGCCGGCAATCGGCGCGACGGCATCGATGATCAGCCAGCGCCAAGCGCGGCGTACCTCGCCATGATGCCGAATGACGAGATTGACGGTATTGATGCCGTCCGAGAAATCATGCGTCAGAACGGCGACGGCGACGATCGCGCCGACGCTCGACGAAACCTGGAAAGCGAGGCCGATCGCGAGTCCGTCGAGGAAGCTGTGAAGCGCGAGCCCGCCGGCCGCCACATTAGCGCGCGCGGCGTGGCTCTCCGCACCCGTGAGCCGCTCGCGCAGCACCATCCGGTCGAGCAGGAGGTAGCCGAAGAAACCGAGAGCGACGGTGGCGGCGATGGTTGCGGCCTTCGTATCGGCGCCGAGCTCCAGCGCCTCGGGCAAAAGGTCGAAAAAGGCGACGCCGACGACGGCGCCGGCGCTGAAGCCCAGGATCAGGTGCAGCCTGTCCTTGAGGCGGAGCGCAAAGAACCCGCCCAGCATCGTCGCAATAAAGGTGGCGATACCGATCAGAACGACGACGATGTTCAAGGGCTGTCTCGGGTTCCGGGAATAGCGTGCGAGGTGGCAAGGATCGAGCCTGTTATGTCGCCGCGCGACGGTCCCGGCAAGGTGTATGAGGTAATATGATACCTAGCATTCTAACTATCGATTATTATTGTGCTTCTTTACTTGACGTAGCGCCGAACCATGCCATACTCCGGCCCCGCTGAAGAGGATAACAAGAGAACAAAAACCGCCAAGCAGACCGATATCGACAAGAAATGGCTGCTGATCGATGCCGACGGGCTCGTGCTCGGCCGGCTCGCCGCCATCGTTGCCGACCGGCTGCGCGGCAAGCATAAGCCCACCTACACGCCCAATATGGATTGCGGCGATCACATCGTCGTCGTCAATGCCGAGAAGGTGGCACTGACCGGCAATAAGCGCCGCGACAGCATCTTTCATTGGTACACGGGCTATCCGGGCGGCATCAAGGAGCGCAGCAAGGGCGCGATCCTCGAGGGCAAGCATCCCGAGCGCGTGATCGAAAAAGCGGTGGAACGCATGGTGCCACGCGGGCCCTTGGGCCGCCGCATCATGAGCCATCTTCGGGTTTACGCCGGTGCGGCGCATCCGCATGAGGCGCAGAACCCCGTGAAACTCGACGTCGCGGCCATGAACCGCAAGAACAAGAGGGCATGACCATGGCTGATCAACCGCAAAATTTGGGCGGCTTGCGCGAAGCGTTGCAGGGGGCGCAGCTGCGTCACGCCGCAGCGGTCGCGGCGCAACAGGCTGCTCCCGCTGCTGCCGGCGACGGCAAGCCGCACCTTGATGCGCAAGGCCGCGCCTATGCGACCGGCAAGCGCAAGAACGCGGTCGCGCGCGTTTGGATCAAGCCGGGGACCGGCAAGATCACCGTCAACGGCCGTGACAGCCCCATCTATTTCGCGCGGCCGGTGTTGCGCATGTTGCTGAACCAGCCCTTTGTCGTCGTCAATCGCCTCGGCCAATATGACGTCAACTGCACAGTCATCGGCGGCGGGCTTTCGGGACAAGCGGGTGCCGTGCGTCACGGCATCAGCAAGGCGTTGCTCAATTACGAGCCCGGCTTGCGTCCGGCGCTGAAGGCGCAGGGCTTCCTGACGCGCGACAGCCGCGTCGTCGAGCGCAAGAAATACGGCAAAGCCAAAGCCCGACGCAGTTTCCAATTCTCGAAGCGCTGATCCCGCAGGCATCGGCGTATTCTTATCAAGGGCGTCCTGCGGGGCGCCCTTTCGTTTTCGGCAGTTCCGCTTATATGAGTTGGCGACGATCAGGAGCAGGAGAGTTCCATGGCATCACCTTCGAAAACCGTGCGCATCGCCATTCTCGGCGCCTCGGGCTATACGGGTGCGGAGCTCCTGCGCATTCTGGCGCATCATCCGCAGGCGGAGATCGTTGCGCTTACCGCGGATCGCCAGGCGGGCAAGAAGATCGGCGCCGTGTTCCCGCATCTGGCGCGCCAGCCTCTGCCCGACCTCGTCGCCATTCCCGATGTCGACTGGTCGAAGGCCGATCTCGCTTTCTGCTGTCTGCCGCACGGCACGACCCAGGAGGTGATCGCGGGCTTGCCGAAACATCTGCGCGTGCTCGACCTCTCGGCCGATTTTCGTCTCGCCGATCCCGAGACCTATGCGAGGTGGTACGGCCATGCGCATCGCGCCGTCGAGCTGCAGCGCGAGGCGGTCTACGGCCTCACCGAGATCATGCGCTCGGCCATCGCCAAGGCACGGCTCGTCGCCGTACCGGGCTGCTATCCGACCGGCGCGCAGCTGCCGCTCATTCCCCTCATCAAGGACAAGCTGATCGATGCCGACGACATCGTGATCGACGCGAAATCGGGAGTTACCGGCGCCGGGCGCGGCCTCAAGGAGACGAGCCTCTTCGCCGAAGTCTCGGAAGGCATCAGCGCTTACGGCATCGCCCATCACCGCCATATGCCCGAGATCGAGCAGGGGCTTTCGGCCGCGGCCGGGCGGGCGGTGACGGTGAGCTTTACGCCGCATCTGATGCCGATGAACCGCGGCATCCTCTCGACCATCTATGTAAAGATGGCGAAGGGCGCGACGATCGCGGATCTACGGCAAACCTTGGAGCGCGCTTACGAGGGCGAAGCTTTCGTTCATGTGCTGCCGCAAGGCCACGCGCCGGCGACGCATCACGTGCGCGGCTCCAATCTCTGCTTGATTGGCCTGGCGCAGGATCGGCGCCCCGATCGCGCGATCCTGGTCTCGGCGATCGACAATCGGGTGAAGGGCGCCTCGGGCCAGGCGGTGCAGGACATGAATGCCATGCTCGGCATCGCCGAACCGACAGGGCTGCCGCAGGAGCCGCTCTTTCCCTGATCGCAAAACCGGTCGCGCTTAAGGCGCGGCCGGCGGCATGTTGGGGCCGGTGCCGGCACCGGTCGTGGCGATCGCGTCGGCGATTTCTTCGAGATCGGCGCGCGATAGCGCGAGGCTCGCCGCATCGAGCCAGCCATCGACTTGTTTCGGACTGCGCGCGCCGACGATCGCACCCGTCACACCGGGCCAAGCCAAGGTCCAGGCGATCGCAACGGCGGCAACGCTGACGCCGTGACGTTCGGCAATGGGCCGCAACGCTTCGGCCAGAGCGAGATTGCGCGCGAGCCGCTCGCCCGTGAATTCGGGATTGCGCGAGCGCCAATCATCCGCCGGAAGCGTTTTGGCGCGCGCCGCGGTGAAGCTGCCGCTGAGCAAGCCCGATTGCATCGGGCTATAGACGATGACGCCGGTCTCATGCGCCTGGCACCATGGCAATTCGGTCGCGGCAATGTCGCGGCGAATGAGCGAGAAGGGCGGCTGCAGCGTGTCGACATGGCCGAGCTTTTCGGCGCGCGCCAGCTGCGTTGCGTCGTGGTTGGAAAGGCCGATGGCGCGGAGCTTTCCCTGCTGCTTCAGCGCGACGAACACACGCCAATATTCCTCGAGCGGCGTCCCATCTTCGGCCGGCCAATGCATCTGATAGAGATCGATACGCTCGACGCCGAGGCGCCGCAGCGAGCTTTCGACCTCGTTGCGGAGGCTTTCGGGCGCGCCGACTTGGCGCGGCGGCTTGCTGCGATCGCGCTCGTCCCAGACGAGGCCGCCTTTGGTGAAGACATAGGGGCGGCGGTCGGCCGGAACTTCGCGCAGCGCCTCGCGCACCACTTCTTCCGAATGGCCGAGCCCATAAACGGCCGCGGTGTCGATCCAATTGATGCCGCGATCGAGCGCGTGGCGGATCGCCGCGATCGATTCCCGGTCATCCTGGCTGCCCCAGGCAAAGGCCCAATCGCCGCCGCCGATGGCCCAGGCGCCGAAGCCGACGCGGGTGATGGTCATATCGGTACGGCCGAGGCGCTGTTTCGGCAGGGTTTCAGCGTGAGCGCGTGTGTTTGCGATCGCCATGAGAAGAGTCCTTTCCTTTGCATGGCGATTTGGGTATCGCGCCCGATGTTACAAATGAAATTCTTGCGGCGTTTGATCCTTTCCGCCGCAAGAATCTCGGATTCAGGGCGAGACTTCCTCGAGCACGCGGCCTTTCGTCTCGGTGCCGAATCCCAGGACCATGGCCGCCGGAATAAGCGGCGCGAGGCCCAGCATCACGAAGACGCCGGGGAGGCCGTAATGGGTCAGCATCAAGGCGACCAAGCTCGGGCTCAAGGTCGCGAAGATGTTGCGCACCGTCGACCCCATCCCGGTGCCGAGCGCACGCATCCGGGTCGGATAGAGCTCCGCGGTGAAGACATAGATCGAAACCGACACCGAGCTCAGGCAGAATTGCGAGATGGTCGCGCAGACCATCAACGAGATCGGGTTCTCGCCCCCGAGATAGGCGAGTACCAGCATGGACAGGCTACCGAATAGGAGCGCAAAACCGATCCAGATGCGGCGACCGACGCGATCGATCAAGAGCGCGACGGCGATCGCGGCAAAGACCGAGAGCCCGTGCGTCGCGAGTGTGAAATAGAGCGCTTGCTGGATCGAGAGATGCAATTCCTGGCGATAGATCGTCGGCAGCCAGGAATTGAGCGCTTGGGTCACGAAAAAGGAGAAGGCCCAGATCGACCACACCACCAGCGTCCGCATCCGATAGGTCGGCGTGAAGAGCTCGAAGAAGTTGGTGTGGCGCGCGGCCGGCGGCGGAGCGACCGAGAGATCCGGCGGAGGGAGCGGGGCGCCAAGCTTCGCCTCGGCTTCGCGCTCCATGCTGCCGACGATGGCTTCGGCCTCGCCCGTGCGGCCCTTGCTCGCAAGCCAGCGCGGCGATTCCGGCAGCATGCGGCGCATGATCGCCGCGACCAGTGCCGGGCAGGCGCCGATCAGGAACATCACCTGCCAGCCGTAGCGCGGGATGAGCCACACGCCAAGCAAGGTCGCGATGAGATAGCCGAAAGCGAAGGCCGCCTCGTACATCAAAAAGAACCGGCCGCGGATGCGGGCATGCGCGATCTCGTTGATATAGGTCGCGGCGACCGGGATCTCGCCGCCGATGCCGACGCCCTGAATGATGCGGGAGACGGCGAGCGTCGTGTAGTTCCAGGCGGCGGCGCAAGCGAGGCCCAGCAGGCCGACGACCCACACCGAGTAGGTGGCCGTGCGCAGCCGGCCCAGCCTCTCGGCGAGATAGGGAAAGAGCAGCGCACCGATCAACTGGCCGAAGAAAGTGCCGGAGAGAAGAAAACCCGTATCCTCGCGCGAGAGCTGCCACTGGGTGACGAGCACTGGCATCACAAGGCCGAGCACAAGCGAATCATAGCCGTCGAAGAAGGTCGCCGTGCCGACGACGATCCGCGCCTTGACCTGGGTTCGGGTGAGGGGCAGCCGCTCGAGCCGCGCGGCAATATTGCGCTGCGCCGTGGCGTGGGCAAGTTCGGCGACGTCGGTACCGGCAATTCCGCCGGCGGGCAGTGACACATCGGCCATGCTTCCTCCCAAAGGCGCCCGTTTGATTAATGATCGGCGAAGTTGGTTTTGATGAAAAAATGGGCGCCGCACCGGAAAGTGTCTCGCCGCGGTAGGAAATCTGTCAAGCCTCGACAGATTTGGCCGGCGAGCCGTGCCGTTTTCAGCCATCCTTAACGCCGGCTTCCGTAAGATTTGAGCTGCTTTTTCCTCTTGAGAACGAGGTCGCAGACGTCGATGGATGGGTCGCTGCCCACCACCTTGCGGTCGCCCACCGCCGGCGCCGCTGAAAAGGACGACGCCACGCCGGAACGTGTTGTCGTCCTCGCCGATCGTGCCGCCGCAATCGCTGCGACCAAGGCCCGGGAAATTCGCAAGATCACCGGCCAGACCCGGATGCTCGCGCTCAACGCCACGATCGAGGCGGCGCGCGCCGGCGAGGCCGGACGCGGCTTCGGCGTCGTCGCCAACGAAGTGAAAAGCATCTCGGCCGAGGTCGAGCGCCTTGCCGGCGATATGGAGAACGAATTGCGCGGCGCGCTCGATGCGGTTCGCGCCGTCGGCGGCCGCATGGCGCAAGACGTGCGCGGCCAGCGCTTGATGGATCTGGCGCTCAACGCGATCGAGATCATCGACCGCAACCTTTATGAGCGTACCTGCGATGTGCGCTGGTGGGCGACGGACGCGGCCGTCGTGGATGCGGCTGCCGATCCGAGCGTGGAGCACATCGCCTATGCGGAAAAACGTCTCGGCGTCATCCTCTCGGCTTACACCGTTTATCTCGATCTATGGCTGTGTTCGCGGGATGGGCGGGTGATCGCCCATGGGCGGCCCGACCGCTACGCCCGGGTCAAAGGCATCGACGTGTCGGGCGAAACCTGGTTCCGCGACGCGCTCGCGACGGCGACCGGCGATGATTATTCCGCCGCCGACATCGCCAAATGCGCCGGTCTCGGCGGCGTACCGGTCGCGACTTACGCGGCCGCGGTGCGGCAAGGCGGCGAGACGCGCGGACAGGCGATCGGCGTGCTCGGCATTCATTTCGATTGGGCGCCACAGGCAAAGGCCGTGGTCGAAGGCGTGCGGCTTTCGCCCGAAGAGGCAAAGCGCTCGCGTGTCATGCTGCTCGACGCGCAGAACCGGATCATCGCGGCTTCCGACGGGCGCGGCGTGCTCGAGGAGAAATTTGCGCTCGATTCCGCAGGAAAGAATGCCGGTGCCTACACCGACAAGGCCGGCAACCTCGTCGCCTTTCACAAGACGCCGGGCTACGAGACCTATCGCGGGCTCGGGTGGTACAGCGCCATCGTCCAAGCGGCGCTGAGGAAATAATCAGAGGGTCAACGAAAAGAAATCAGCTCGCCTTCACCAGCACATACGATCCCGGCGCGTCTTCGATCGGCTTGAGCTTGCCGTCGCCCGGATGGCGCGCCTTGACCTCGCCGCCCGAATATTGCGCGACCCATTTCTCCCAGGCGGGCCACCAGGATTCCTGAACATAGGCCGCGCCGGCGAGCCAGTCATCGGGGCTCTTCGGCAGCTTATCATTCTCCCAATGGCCGTATTTCGAGCGCCCCGGCGGGTTGACGACGCCGGCGATATGGCCCGAGGCGGCGAGCACGAATTTGACCGGGCCTTTGTAGATTTGCGTCGCCGCATAGGTCGATTTCCACGGCGCGATATGGTCTTCCTTCGTCGACAGGAGAAAGCTCGGCACCGTGATCTTGCCGAGATCGATCGGCACGCCCGCGAGCTCGATCGCGGCCGGAACGATGAGCTGGTTCTCCTGATACATCTTGCGGAGATAGAACGCGTGCATCGCCGCCGGCATGCGCGTCGAATCGCTGTTCCAGTAGAGGAGGTCGAACGGAAAGGGCTCCTTGCCGAGGAGGTAATTGTTGACGACGAAGGACCAGATGAGATCGTTGGCGCGCAGCATATTGAAGGTCGTCGCCATGTCGGAACCTTCGAGATAGCCATGCTCGCGCATCCGCTCCTCGAGCGAATTGAGCTGCTCCTCGTCGATGAAGACCGAGAGCTCGCCCGCCTCGGCGAAATCCGTCATCGTGACGAAATAGGTCGCGCTGGCAAAGCGATCGTCCTTCTTCACCCTCATATAAGCCAGGGTGGCGGCGAGCAGCGTGCCGCCGAGGCAATAGCCGATGACATTGACCTCGCGCTCGCCGGTCGCTTGCTCGATCGCATCCAGCGAGGCGAGCGGGCCTTCGAGCATGTAATCCTCGAAAGTCTTCTGCGCGAGCTTCTCGTCGGGATTGACCCAGGAGATCACGAAGACCGTGTGACCTTGCGCGACCGCCCATTTGATGAAGGAATTATCGGGGCGGAGGTCGAGGATATAATATTTGTTGATCCACGGCGGGATGATGAGCAGCGGCCGGCGATGAACACTCTCGGTCGACGGCTCGTATTGCAGCAGCTGGATCAGATCGTTCTGATAGATCACCTTGCCCGGGGTGATCGCGATATTGCCGCCGACCTTGAAAGCGTCGAGATCGGTCATCTTGATCATCAGCCGGCCCTTGCCGCGATCCAGATCCTCGAGCACATGCTTCAGCCCGTTGACGAGGTTCTCGCCTTGCGTATCGAGCGTCGCGCGCAGCACCTCGGGATTGGTCAGCACGAAGTTCGACGGCGCCATCGCATCGACGAACTGGCGCGTGTAGAACTCGACCTTGCGCGCCGCCTTGTCGTCGAGCCCTTCGACCTGCTTGACCGTCGATTGCAGCCACCGTGCCGTCAGGAGATAGCTCTGCTTGATGAAATCGAAGAGCGTGTTCTCCTGCCATGCGGCGTCTTTGAAGCGGCGATCGCCGGGGGTCGGCTCGGCAACGGGTTCGGCCTTGCCGCCGAGGAAGCGCTGAGTCGTGCTCTGCCAGAGCCGCAGATAGTCCTGCCAAAGCGACAGTTGCGCTTGGACCAGCCGGCCGGGATCGCTCATCAGACGCTGTGTCATCTCGAGAAAGGCGGCGCCAATATTGAGCGGATCGGCCATGCCGAGGCCGGCGCCTTGCTGGCGCGCGAGGAATTCGCGCACGAGCTTCTCGCTGAGCTCGGCAATCGCCGCCATGTTGCGGGACCACTGGATCGGATCGGGAATGGGCGGCTGTAAGGCGTCCGTATCGTTCATGTTTTCGTCCTTGCGCCGCGGCGCTTCCTTGGTCCAGCATCACGGGCGGCCGATTGTTGGCGCCGGGTCGGTAATCGTCTAATACAACAGCGGCGCCGGCGGTGCAGGGATTTATATGGAGCAGTGGGTAGTGTGGAGCAAGACAAGGTTGGTCGTCCTCGGGGCGGTTCTTCTCGGACTTGCCGGCTGCTCCTCGCTACCTAACGCCGTCAATCCCATCTCCTGGTATCGCGATCTTACCGGCGCGTCGAAAAATGACGATCTCGGCAAGAATCAGAACCAGCAGAATCTTCAGGAGGGCAGCAACGAGCCCTATCCCAATCTGGGCAATGTGCCCGCCGAGCCGGATACCGCGCTCAGCAGCGTCGATCGGGACAAGCTCGTCAACAGCCTGATCGCCGATCGCAACAACGCCGAGTACAGCACGGAGGATCTGCGTCCCGGCCGCACGGCAATAACGGCCCCGCCGCCGCCAGCGCCAACACCTCCCGCGCCAGTGCCAGCCAACGAGACGCCGCCGCCCGCGGCACCGCAAACATCGTCCTCATCCAGCGAGACCCCGCCCGCTTCGGCTCCCGCCGCACAACCGGCAAAGTCCTCATCAGAGACGCCGACGCCACCGGCCTCCACGCAGCCGGCGCCGGCGCCGCCACCCGCGCAAACCGCGCAGAACGCATCGCAACACAGCCCGGCGCGTGGCAGCGAAGCGCCGCCCGCCGAATCCTCCTTGCAGAGTCCCACTGTCAGGAGCACGCCGCGCGGCGAAGCGGTGACTCCGGCGCCGCCGCCGCCGCAAATCCCGCCGCCCCAGGCGGAGGCAACGCCGGAGAAGCCTGCCGCTCCGCCAACTGCGGCGCCCAAAGCCAATCGGTCGCCGCAACAGCAACAAGCCGCGGCACCCGCCACAACGCCGAAGCCGGAAGCCGGCGCGCACCGACCTACCGTCTCCTATCGCATCGCCGATGTCACTTTCCCGACCGGCTCCGCGCTGCTGTCCGACAAGCGGAGCGATATCATCGCCCGCATCGTCAAGCTTCACAATGAAAATGGCGGAACCATTCGAATCGTCGGCTATGGCGAGGCGGCGGGCGGCAATGCGGCGGTGACCGGTCTCAACTTGGCGCTTGATCGCGCCCAGGCGGTTGCCGTCGCGCTGACCGACCGCGGCGTGCCGGCAGAGCACATTTCGGTCGAGGCGGCGCCCGTTGCCGCAAGCGGCGGACGCGACGTGCCGCGGGCCGAGGTCTATCTCGAGAATTGATCGCGCCTTCTGGTTGCCAGAGTGGTAAATCTCCTGCAACCTGCGCCGCCAGCCACCGTCATCCGGAGCACCGTGTTGTCATGAAACCGCCATTGAGAATCGCGATCGCGGGGCTCGGCACGGTCGGCGCCGGCGTCGTCGCCGTCTTGCGTCGCAACGGCGCGCTTTTGGAGCGGCATGCCGGACGGAAGCTCGACCTGGTTGCCGTCTCCGCGCGCGATCGGACCCGAGAGCGCTTGATCGACTTGACCGGCGTTGCCTGGTGCGATGATGCCGCCGCGATGGCGGTGCGGCCCGATGTCGATGTCGTCGTCGAATTGATCGGCGGCAGCGACGGCATCGCGCGCCGGGTCGTGACGGCCGCTCTGGGCGAGGGCAAGCATGTCGTCACGGCCAACAAGGCCTTGCTGGCGCATCATGGCACGACGCTGGCGCGATTGGCCGAAGCCAAGGGGGTGGCGCTCGCCTTTGAAGCCGCCGTGGCCGGCGGAATTCCGATCCTCAAGGCGTTGCGCGAGGGGCTGGCCGCCAATCACATCCTGCGCGTCTGCGGCATCTTGAACGGCACCTGCAATTACATTCTCTCGCAAATGCGCGAATCGGGCCGCGATTTCGCCGCGGTCTTGGCGGAAGCGCAGAGTCTCGGCTATGCCGAAGCCGATCCGAGCTTCGACATCGATGGGATCGATGCGGCCCATAAGCTTGCGTTATTGGCGGCCGTGGCCTTCGGCAATACGGTCGATTTCGCCAATGTCCATGTCGAAGGCATCCGCCACGTTACGGCGCTCGACATCGCCTTCGCGCAGGATCTCGGCTACCGCATCAAGCTGCTGGGTCTCGCCCGGCTTACCGAGCATGGCATCGAGCAGCGTGTCCATCCCTGCATGGTACCGTTGTCGACGCCGATCGCACATGTCGAAGGCGTGTTCAACGCCGTCATGATCGAAGGCGATTTTGTCGGCCGCGTGACGCTCGAAGGACGCGGCGCCGGCGCCGATCCCACCGCTTCCGCTGTCGTCGCCGACCTGCTCGATGTCGCGACCGGGCGCGGCGCGCCTGGCTTCGCGCTTCCGGCCTCGGTTCTGCAACAGCGCCCCAGCTCGCCGATGGCGCGGCATCAAGGCGCCTATTATGTCCGGCTCATGGTCTTGGATCGGCCTGGTGTGATCGCCGATATCACAGCCGCGTTTCGTGACGAAGCGGTTTCGATGGAGCAGTTTCTGCAGCGCGGTCGCGCGCCGGGCGAAGCCGTGCCGGTCGTGCTGACGACGCATGATACCGAGGAGGCGGCGATGCTGCGGGCGCTTGACCGCATTCGCGCACTCGATACGGTGGTCGAGCCGCCGCGCATGATCCGTGTCGAGAATCTCTAGGGAGGTCGGAATGCCTGAACACGCACAGATGGATCGCAACTTGGCGCTCGAGGCGGTGCGCGTCACCGAAGCGGCGGCGCTCGCCGCATCAAAGCTGATGGGCCGCGGCGATGAGAAGGCGGCCGATCAGGCCGCGGTCGATGCGATGCGCAAGGCGCTCAACGGTCTTGCCATCGAAGGCACGGTGGTGATCGGCGAGGGCGAGCGCGACGAGGCGCCGATGCTCTATATCGGCGAGAAGGTCGGTGCCGGCCATGGTCCGAAGATCGACATCGCGCTCGATCCGCTCGAGGGCACGACGATCACGGCAAAAGGCGGCGCCAATGCGCTGGCGGTCATCGCCATGGCCGAGTCGAAGGGCTTCCTCAATGCGCCCGATGTCTACATGGACAAGATCGCGATCGGCGGCAATTGGGGCGACGTCGTCGATCTCGATGAGACACCCGCGACCAATCTCAAGAATCTTGCCAAGGCGAAAAAGGCCGAGGTGTCCGATCTCGTCTGCTGCATCCTCGATCGTCCCCGCCATGCCGAGCTCATCGCCAAGGTCCGCGAAGCGGGCGCGCGGATCATGCTCATCTCCGATGGCGATGTCAGCGGCGTCATCGCGACCTCGCGCGCCGACACCGGTGTCGATATTTACATGGGCTCGGGCGGCGCGCCCGAAGGCGTCCTTGCCGCGGCGGCGCTGCGTTGCATTGGCGGCTTCATGCAGGGCCGGCTCCTGTTCCGCAACGAGGATGAGAAGGGGCGGGCCGCGAAGCTCGGCATCAACGATCTCAATCGCAAATACGGCCTCACCGACCTCGCCAAGGGCGAGGTGATGTTCGCGGCGACGGGTGTGACCTCGGGCAGCATGCTGCAGGGCGTCAGGCGGTTCCCGGGCGGCGCCTCCACGCAGTCGATCGTCATGCGCTCCAAGACCGGCACCGTACGCGTGATCGAGGCAACCCATAATTTCGATCGCAAGACGGGACTCTAGGTGACGGCTGTCCTCGGGGTCGAGCGCTCGTTGTGCGGCCGCCGCTGGCGGGCGCGAGACGGCGACGATCGTGCCGGCCTTGCCCTGGCGCAACGCTTTGGCCTGCCGGAGATCGTCGGGCGGCTCTTGGCGGGCCGCGGGATCGGCACCGAGGAATGCGAGAAGTTCCTCAGCCCCACCTTGCGCGACTGCCTGCCCGATCCCTCGCATCTGAAAGGAATGGACGAGGCGGTTCAGCGTCTGGTCGAAGCCGTCCGCGCGGACGAGTTGATCGCCATTTTCGGTGATTATGATGTTGACGGCGCGACCTCCGCCGCGTTGTTGCGGCGCTTCTTCGCCGCGGTCGGGGGGCGCACGACGATCTACATTCCCGATCGCCAGCGCGAAGGCTACGGCCCCAACGCGCCGGCGCTTCTGAAGCTGAAGGGCGCGGGCGCGCGTGTCGTCGTCACGGTCGATTGCGGCATCCTTGCCCATGCCGCGCTCGAGGAGGCCGCGAGAGCCGATCTCGATGTCGTCGTGGTCGATCATCATCTCGGCGAGCCGGCCCTGCCGCGCGCTTGCGCCGTGATCGATCCGAACCGCATCGATGAGGAAAGCCCGCATCGCATGCTTGCCGCGGTCGGCGTGACCTTTCTCCTGATCACGGGGATCAATCGCGCGCTTCGTCAAGCCGGTTGGTATGCGACCCGGCCTGAGCCCAACCTGCTGCAATGGCTCGATTTGGTGGCGCTCGGCACGGTCTGCGACGTGGTGCCGCTCACCGGTGTCAACCGCGCGCTCGTCGCGCAAGGCGTCAAGGTGATGCGCCGGCGCGGCAATATCGGATTGGCGGCGCTCGGCGACGTCGCGGGCATCGGCGAGAAGCTCGACGTCTATCACGCCGGCTTCATTCTGGGGCCGCGCGTCAACGCCGGCGGGCGCGTCGGCGAGGCCGATCTCGGCGCGCGGCTCCTCTCGACCGAGGATCCGATCGAAGCGCGCACGCTCGCCCAGCGTCTTGACGCGCTCAATGCCGAGCGGCGCGAGATCGAGGCGCAGGTGCTGGCGCAGGCGATCGCGCAGGTCGAGCGCAACGGCGCCGGCCCGGTCATTTTCGCTGCGGGCGAGGGCTGGCATCCCGGCGTCATCGGCATTGTCGCGAGCCGGCTGCGGGAGCGCTATGACCGGCCGGCTTGCGTCATAGCGCTCATGGACGGGATCGGCCGCGGCTCCGGCCGCTCCGTGCCCGGCTTTGCTCTGGGCCAGGCCATCATCGCCGCGCATCAGGCAGGGCTTCTCCTTAATGGCGGCGGTCACGCCATGGCCGCCGGCTTCACCGTTGCCGCCGAAAAGCGCGACGCCTTGGGCGCGTTCCTCTCGGCGCGCGCGCTCGAAGCGCTCGGCCCCGCCGGCGATGCCGTGGCCGAGCTCCGCATTGACGGCGCCCTCGCGGCCGGCGCGGCGACCCCCGATTTGGCGGCGCTCATCGACCGCATCGGCCCGTTCGGCACGGGAAACCGAGAGCCGCGTTTCGTCTTTCCCAATTTGCGCGTGATGCGCGCCGAGCTTGTCGGCGGCGAGCATCTGCGCTGCATCTTCGCCGACGGTGCCGCCACGACGCGCCTCAAAGGCATCGCCTTCCGCATCATGAGCAACGATCGCGATGCGGCGCTCGGCAAGGCCTTGCTCAACGCCCAAGGCGCGGGTTTTCATCTTGCCGGCCATTTGCGCGCCGACACTTGGCAAGGCCGCAACGAGGTTCAGGTTTTCATCGACGACGCGGCCCCGGCCTCGATTTCCGGCTGATCAGCCGTTCGGCATCCAGCGCTCTTTCCACGCCTGAAACATCAGCTCGTCCCAG
>CAYMNX010000464.1:0-3175 GCA_964391905.1 uncultured Rhizobiaceae bacterium | reverse complement strand
CGCGGCACAAGGTCGGCGAGATGGACACGGAGCTTTTCCGCGAGTGGTTCCAGGCATTTGCCCAGAACGCCGGAATTACGCTTCACGTCGAAAACCTTTACGGCGAGAACAATCACCATATCGCAGAGACCTGCTATAAGGGCTTGGCGCGAGCGCTGAAATCGGCAATCGCTGTCGATCCGCGACAGGCTGGGCGCGTCCCATCGACGAAGGGCACGCTCTGAGATATTCCGCGGCCGAGCGAAGCCGCCCCTTCGAATGGAGCAAGGAGCTTGAGTTCCGTGGCGACCTATACCGTACATGAGCCACCCGAATCCGATTCCGACCGCGTCGACCGCGGTGTCGAGCTGGAGTTCGTGAAAGACGGATTTTCCTGGCTGACGGCGATCTGTCCGCCACTCGGCTTTCTTGCGAATGGCATCTGGCTCATGGCGATCGCGTATCTCGCCGGCGCAGGCTTTCTTGGCTACCTGCTTCAAGCGCTGAAGGTCGATCAGAACTGGATCGGCCTCATCTTTCTGGTGATCAATATCTATCTCGGCTTCGAGGTCTCGACCTTGAAGCGCTGGATGTTGGAACAGAAGGGCTGGCAGACGGTGGGCGTCGTCAACGGCAAGTCGATTGCGGAATGCGAGCGACGCTTCTTCGAGACCTGGCTGCCGCAGCAGCCGGTGATCGCGGGCGATGCACCTAATGCAGTGCCGACCATACCGATGCGCGGCTCGCGTTTCTGGCCGTTCGGCTCGGGGGCTTGAGCCGGGCATCCGATGCAAAGCGTCGTCATTATCGATTATGGGTCGGGCAATCTCCACTCGGCCGCGAAGGCATTTGAGAGCGCCGCTCGCGATGGCGGTGCGCAAGCCAAGATCATCGTCAGTCCGCGGCCTGAAGACGTGCTTCGGGCGGATCGGATCGTACTTCCGGGCGTCGGGGCCTATGGCGATTGCAAGCACGGGCTCGAGCGTGTGCCGGGGCTCATCGCGGCGTTGGAGGAGATGGTCCGGCACAAGGGTCGGCCGTTTCTCGGCATCTGTGTCGGGATGCAGCTCCTCGCAACGCGTGGGCGCGAATTCGAGACCATCGACGGGCTTGATTGGATCAAGGGCGAAGTGCTTCCATTGGCGCCCAAGGATCCCGCTTTGAAGATCCCGCATATGGGCTGGAACGAGCTGAAGATGAAGCGCACACATCCCGTGCTCGCGGGCATCGAAGACGGCGCGCACGCCTATTTCGTCCATTCCTACGGCTTCGTGCCGAGCGATCCGGCCGACCTCATCGCCGAGGTCGATTATGGCGGCGCGATCGCCGCGGTGATCGGGCGCGACAACATCGTCGGCGTCCAGTTCCATCCCGAAAAGAGCCAGGCGACAGGCTTGAAGCTGATCGCCAATTTTCTGAAATGGCGGCCATGAACGAGATGGTGACCACCGTGGTCGAGCGAGTCCGCGCTTTCGATGGCACGGATCTCGAGGATTTGTGCGAGGCGACGGTCGCCGCGATCGAGGATGGCGGCGGCTTCGGGTGGATCAAGGCGCCGGCGCGGCAAGTGCTCGAGAATTATTGGAACGGCGTGCTGCTGGTGCCAGAGCGCAGCCTCTATGTCGCGCGACTCAACGGCACGATCTGCGGCTCGGTGCAGCTGGTGGCGCCGCCGCGCAACAACGAGGCGCAATCCTTTGCCGCGCAGCTTACCGGCAATTTCCTGGCGCCATGGTCGCGCGGCCATGGTTTGGCGCGCCGGATGGTCGAGGCGGTCGAGGAAGGCGCGCGCCAAGCGGGCTTCGCGATTCTCAACCTCGATGTGCGCGCAACGCAAGAAGTGGCGATCGGCCTTTATGAAGCGATGGGCTTCCAGCGCTGGGGCACGCATCCCGCCTATGCGCGGGTCGACGGCAAGGTCATTCCGGGCCATTATTATTTCAAGCGGCTCTCCCGCGCCAAGGCGAAGACGTGATTCTCTATCCGGCGATCGATCTCAAGGAGGGGCGGTGCGTGCGCCTCGTGCAAGGCGAGATGAGCGCCGCCACCGTGTTCAACAGCGACCCGGCGGCGCAAGCGCAGGCTTTTGCCGCGGCCGGTTGCCAGTGGCTCCACATCGTCGACCTCGACGGCGCCTTTGCCGGAAGGCCGATGAACCATAAGAGCGTCGAGGCCATCCTCAATGCCGTGCGCATCCCGGTCCAGCTCGGCGGTGGCATTCGCGAGCTCTCCACCATCGAATCCTGGCTCGCGCGCGGCGTCGCCCGCGCGATCCTCGGCACTGCCGCGCTGAAGAACCCCAACCTCGTCCGCCAGGCTTGCCGGCTCTTTCCCGACCGCATCGCCGTCGGCATCGATGCGCGCGCCGGCATGGTCGCCGTCGAGGGCTGGGCCGCGACATCGACCGTCACCGCGCTCGACCTCGCCTTGCGCTTTGAGGATGCGGGCGTTGCCGCGATCATCTTCACCGACATCGAGCGCGACGGAATGATGGCGGGCGTCAATGTCGAGAAGACGGCGGAGCTCGCAAGCCAGCTCGATACCCCGGTGATTGCGTCGGGCGGCGTTTCCTCGCTCGAGGATTTGAAGGCGCTCAAAGCGCATGAATCGGACGGCATCCAGGGTGCGATCCTGGGCCGCGCGCTTTACGACGCGCGCATCGGCCTCAAAGCCGCGCTGGAAATCGCGGCGTAACGCCATGCTCAAGATGCGCGTCATTCCGTGCCTCGACGTGAAGGACGGCCGCGTCGTCAAGGGCGTCAATTTCGTCGATCTCGTCGATGCCGGCGATCCGGTGGCGCAAGCGCGGATCTATGACAGCGAAGGCGCGGACGAGCTGTGCTTTCTCGACATCACGGCATCTGCCGAGGGTCGCGATACGCTTTACGACGCGGTGAAGCGCACGGCGGAGCAGTGCTTTATGCCGCTCACGGTCGGCGGCGGCGTTCGCACGATCGAGGATATTCGCAAGCTGCTCCTCGCCGGCGCGGACAAGACCTCGATCAATACGGCGGCGGTGGCGCGCCCCGATTTCGTGCGCGAGGCGGCCGAGAAATTCGGCAGCCAATGCATCGTCGTCGCCATCGACGCGAAGCAGACGGGTCCCGCGAAATGGGAGGTGTTCACCCATGGCGGACGACGTGCCACCGGCCTCGATGCGGTCGAATGGGCACAACACATGGCGGCACTCGGCGCC
>CAYMNX010000463.1:0-2346 GCA_964391905.1 uncultured Rhizobiaceae bacterium | reverse complement strand
ACAATCGGCGCTTTTACCGCGGCGCGCCAAAGATACCAGCTTGCGACCGTGCGGTAGGGCTTCCAGCGGGCGCCGCGCCGCGCGACCTCTTGCTGCGTCGGCACCTCGCTCTTCTTCAAGATCGCCCCCAGTCCTTTGCGCACGCCGTAATCGTCGACGGGCAGCACATCGGGACGGCCGAGGCGGAAGATCAGGAGCATCTCGGCAGTCCAGCGGCCGATGCCGCGCACTTGGGTGAGACGCTCGATAATCGTCTCGTCGTCGAGGCGGTGAATCGCCGCGAGCGATGGAATGGTGCCGTCGAGGGTTTTCCGCGCGAGATCGCGCAACGACAGGAGCTTCGCGCGCGAGAGACCGGCGCTCAAGAGCTTCTTATCCGAGGCGCGCAAGATCTGCGCGGGCGTCGGCGCATCATGGCCATGCGGAAAGAGCGCGCGCAGTCGCGCGAAAATCGTCGCCGCCGCCTTGCCGGTGAGCTGCTGATAGACGATCGCCTCGGCCAGGGCGAGAAAGAGGTTCGGCGTTTTCTTGATCTGCATGCGGAACGGACCGACTTTGTCGATCAGCCGGCAGAGCGCCGGATCGGCATCGCGCAGATAGTCGACCGCGAAAAGCGGATCGAAACCGAAGACACCGTCGCCGTCGAAGAGTGCCGTGCCGTTCATCGCCGTGCCTTCGATCGCGAGAAGGCGCAGCTTGGTCGCGATGCCGCCATTCGACGAATAGCCGCCGATCTTGCCGCCAGCCGCAAGGATGCGATGACATGGCACCACGATGGCGAAAGGATTGCGCCGCACCGCCTGACCGACGGCGCGCGCGGCGCCCGGCGCGCCGGCCTTCTCGGCGATCTCGCCATAAGAGACCGTCATGCCGGGCTCGAGCTTCCGTGCCGCTTCATAGACCCGGCGGTGGAACGGCGCGATCCCGGTCATGTCGAGCGCAATCCTCGACAGATCGCTGGGCTCGCCGTTCAACAGGGCGAGGATGTCCTCGATCGCCTGCCGCACGGCCGCCGGGGGCGCCCCTTCGCGCGCTTCCGGCACGCGCTCCAAGAGACGCGCGCGGGTCGCGGCCTCGCGGGCTTCCGGCAGCTGCACGGCGGCAATGCCGTGGCCATTCCAGGCGATGCCGCAGCGCCCGATCGGCGTGTCGAATAGGGTGAAGCCGCGGTCGCTCACGCTTTTTCCGCAGCGCTCCGGCGCAAGCGTTCCCGTTTATCCTCCGTCCAGACATCGGCGAGCTTGTACATCGCGTCGAAGGCCAGCGCGCCTTGCGGCAGCGCGAGCCAAGGAAGCTTGCTGCGCGTAAAAATGTGGACGTCCGGCGTGACCGCCGTCGGATCATCGAGCGTGCCGGCGCGCAGCAGCAAGGTGTCGCCGGGCGAGCGATGATAATGGCTCCAGAGACGCGTGCCGCAGCTCTCGCAATAGAAAATGTCATGGGGATGGCCGCTGCCGGCGGTCAGCCGGAAGAACTTCGGCAAGCGATGGTCGGTGTCGACGAATTTCCGCTCGATCCAGAGGTTGATCACGAAAGCACTGCCGGTGTGACGCTGACAATCGCGGCAATGGCAGGCATGAACGATGAGCGGAGGCATCGTCACGGTATAGCGGATCGCGCGACAGACACAGCCGCCCGCGCATGGAATGGACGCGCCCATCATGACCTCTCCTTTCCTGGGCGTTTATCCTACGGCGCGAGCGGCAAGGCGTTCTTGGAGAATCTTGCGGTCGCCCTTGGCGAGACGGCGGAAGCGCCGCGGCGAGAGGCCGGCGGCGCGGTGGAAGCTGCGCACGAAATTCGAGAGATCGGCGAAGCCGACCTCATAGGCGATATCCGTCACCGAGTGCGTTTCATCGGCGAGCAACCGCGCCGCCCGGCGCAGTCGCGCGCGGATCAGATATTGATGCGGCGTCGCGCCGATCGCTTTGGCGAAAAGGCGCAAGAAATGAAACGCGCTCAACCCCGCCTCCCGCGCCGCGCGATCGAGATCGACCGCCTCCTCCGCATGGGCATCGAGCCACAGCGCCGCTTCGACCGCGCGGCGACGCTCGCGCGCCGACGCTTCGGCGGGCGCGCGCGCCCCGCCGCGCACCAGCACGGCAAAGCGCGCGGCCAGCAGCATGCCGACCTCGTCGAGGCCGATATCGCTCTCGCCCTCGGCCGCGGCTTGAGCGAGTTCGGCCAGTACCATGAGCTCGGGCCGCGGCGCGAGCGCGCCGATCCGCCAGAGACCGGGCGCGGCGCCAAGCGCCTCCATAAGCGCCGGCGCCACGCCGAAGGACAGGCCCACAACGCCCCAAACAAGCTCATGCGTGCCGAGATAATCAACGCCCCGGTGCCCGA
>CAYMNX010000462.1:0-2726 GCA_964391905.1 uncultured Rhizobiaceae bacterium | reverse complement strand
CGATCTCGACGGCGCGCTCGCGGCCAAGGGCCGGATCGACGAGGCGCATCTGCGTCGCTTCCTGGCGCATCCCTATTTCCGGCGCCGCCCGCCCAAATCGCTCGATCGCGACGCCTTCGGCGCCTTCATGCCGGCGGGGCTCGCGCCCGCGGACGGCGCCGCGACCTTGACGGCGATGACCGCGGCGGCGGTGGCGCGCGCGACGCGCCACTTTCCGGCGCCGGCGCGGCGCTGGCTCGTCACCGGCGGCGGCCGCCACAACCCGACCTTGATGGCGCGCTTGGCGCAGGAGCTCGGCGCGCCGGTGGCGCCGGTCGAGGCGGTCGGCTGGGAGGGCGACGCGCTCGAGGCCCAGGCCTTCGCCTATCTCGCCATCCGCGCAACGAAGCGCCTGCCGCTCAGCCTGCCGGGCACGACCGGCGTGCCGGCGCCGATGACCGGCGGCCGCTTCTTTCCCCATTCGACGTGAATTGCATCCCCTTGCGGGGAGGTCGGCGACGCGTCAGCGCTCGGCTTCTCGAGCGGCCGAACCGACTTAGCGCCCGATCGGCTCGCGCGTTCTGTTTTCGCGCCGGAATTGCCGGGCCTCTTGAAGCCGCGCCTCGCCCTTGGCGAGGAGCTGCAGCCCGATAGCAAAAGCGATAGCGGCAAAGCTGATCCAATAAAGCATGGCGGGCCTCCTGTCTGAACCTCGGCCAAATCTCGACTCCCGCACGCCAAGGGCACCTCGGAGGTTTCAATTCATCGAAGAGCGAATGGTCTGCGTGAGAGACTTGGGCTTACGCCAGCGACAAAAAAAGCGATGTGATCCCGATAACAGCTTTCGCTTTTTTGGAACAATCGTCAGGCCACCCCCTCGCCAGCCGCCCGTCATGCCCATAGCCGGCCCGCTTTTACCTTGTCTTGGTGAGTTTTGGGTTAACCCTGCTGAATTGCCCGACGATTTAACCGGGCTTTCAACCTTTCCTCATTAGCCTTCCGGTAATAGAGCGCTTCTCGGCGCGGCTGCGCGATTTCCTTTCGTCGGTGCCGGGCCCTGACCCGGCAATCCTTGGACCGGCGGGTCGCGCCCGCGGGTGACGGGGGGAGAGCAGGCGCGCCGCCCGTAGAGCGCTGCTGTTCTTGTTCGGAGTATCGGTATCGTGGCGTCGAGCAACATTGTCATGGGTCCCGGCTCGGCGGTGCGCCCCGGCAGTGCCTTCGAAATTCTCGCCGATCAGCCGCTCGAGGAGCTGCGCTTTCCTTACGCCGCCGCCTTCGCCTGCCTGTGCAGCGAGCGGCCGGACGAGAATTTCTTCGCGATCATCTCCGATCCGACCCTGCCGCCGCGCCACGAGCTGACGGAGAAGCTCGGCGCGCTCCAGATCAACAACATGCTGGCGCCGCAAGGCTGGGGCACGGTGACCTTGCCCGGCCTCACGCCGAACAGCTTTGCGACCGTGTTCGAGCGCCCGAGCGGCGCGCGCATCGTCAACGCCATCACCGAGACGATCACGCCCTTTTCCTCGGGCGAGATCCTGCGCCACGTCTTGCCGACGCTCATCGCCGCGCTGCGCGTCTTCTCCAGCATGCGGATCACCCATCGCGCCATCCGCCCGACCAATCTCTTCTATCGCGGCGCCGGCGCCGGGCGGCAGCTAATCCTCGGCGATGCCGTCTGCGCCCCGCCGGGCGCCTTCCAGCCGCTCGCCTATGAGACGATCGAGGGCGGCATGGCGCTCCCGCATTGCCGCGGCGCCGGCACCTCGGCCGACGATCTCTACGCGCTCGGCGTCACCCTCGTCTTTCTCCTGATGGGGCGCGATCCGACCGTGGCGATGGACGGAAAGGAGCTCCTGCGCGCGAAGATCGAGCGCGGCTCCTTCATGGCGATCACCAACGCGGTGCGGCTGCCGCCGGAGCTGGTCGAGGTGTTGCGCGGGCTCTTGACCGACGATGTGCGCGAGCGCTGGACGGTCGAGGATGTCGACCATTGGCTCCAGGGCCGGCGCCTGAAGCCGCGCCAGCACAGCCCCTCCGACATCGTCGCGACGCGCCCCTTCGAGTTCAACGGCCGCGGCTATTATACGGCGCGCGGCATCGCGCACGCCTTCGCGAGCGATCCCGGCGCGGCGGCGCGCGCCATCCGCTCCGCCGATTTCGAGATCTGGCTGCAGCGCAGCCTCGCCGACGACAAGCGCTCGGTCGCGGTCAACATGGTGCGCGCCGAGCCGAGCGAGAGCCGCGGCAGTCTCGCCCAGGACCTGCGCCTGACGGCGCGGACCTGCATCGCTCTCGATCCGGTGGCGCCGATCCGCTACGGCGATTTCTCGACTGCGATCGACGGCTTCGGCTATGCGCTGCTCGCCGCCTTTCAGGGGCGCGGCTCCTTGCAAATGGTCGGCGAGATGCTGCTCGCGCGGCTGCCGCAATACTGGATGTCGGCGCAGAGCAATCTGCGGCCGGAGGTCGTGGCGCTCAACGCCGCCAAGCCCTTCGACGTGCTGCGCCGCTTTGCCGAGGACCCGCGGCTCGGCTTCGGCCTCGAGCGCGTCCTCTACGAGCTCAACCCGAGGCGGCCCGGCCACTCGCCCGCGCTGGTCGACGATCATGTCGTCGTCGCCGACGACGTGCCGAGGGCGCTCGAAGCGGCGGCGGCGCGCGGCGCCCTCGGCGACCCGCTGATCGACCGCCATGTCGCGGCCTTCGTCGCCGCGCGCTCGCAGCAGATCGGCCGCGACGCCTTC
>CAYMNX010000461.1:0-3100 GCA_964391905.1 uncultured Rhizobiaceae bacterium | reverse complement strand
CATCATAGCGTTCGCCCGCAGGCGAGCCAGACGAATTTCATCATCGCTGCGGCCGAAAGAGATGCCGCCAATCGTGCGTCCTTCGAGACGCGCCCATGAGCGCTCCTCGGGCTCCAAATCGGTCCTTGATGGCACCGCCGGTCGATGCCCCTCACCCCGGAGGAGGCCGCGACGCGGTCGTCCCGAAGCCCCTACGATCGAAGTGCGGCGCGGATTGTCCGACCCTGGCCGCGGCAACCCGCTGTTTTGCGGACTCTATTTTTTGCTGTCCCCACAATTATCCCCACACCATCCACCGCATCGTCCACCAGATTTTGTGATGGGTATGGTGAGGGCCACAAAATATGGTTGACGAAGTATGAGGGCTATATCAACATCTTGATTCCGTGCTCCGCCCTACCCGCTAAATATAGCGCCGCTGGGCGAAGCATAGAGGGGAATTGTAACGCTTAGTACGGGGGTTTGGCATGCGGATCGAACGTCGCTTCACATTCGCGGGCGAGGATCCTTACAAGGGCCTCGAATTCAAGCTTGCGACCAGCGAGATCCGAAATCCCGATGGATCGCGCGTCTTCTATCTCCCCGATTGCGAGGTGCCGGCAGAATGGAGCCAGGTGGCTTGCGACATCCTCGCGCAGAAATATTTCCGCAAGGCCGGCGTGCCGCAGAAGCTCGTTCCCGTGGTCGAAGAGGGCGTGCCCGATTGGCTGTGGCGCCGTGTTCCCGACGAGGCGGCGCTCGCGGCCTTGCCCGCGCGGCAGCGCTACGGCTCCGAAAAGAGCGTCAAGGAAGTGTTCCACCGTCTCGCCGGCACCTGGACCTATTGGGGCTGGAAGGGCGGGTATTTCGACACCGAGGCCGATGCGCGCGCCTATTACGACGAGACCTGCTTCATGCTGACGAAGCAGATGGCCTCGCCCAATTCGCCGCAATGGTTCAATACCGGCCTCCACTGGGCCTATGGCATCAACGGCCCGGCGCAGGGCCACTACTTCGTCGACTTCAAGACGGGCGAGCTCAAGGCATCGACCAGCGCCTATGAGCGGCCGCAGCCCCATGCCTGCTTCATCCAATCGGTTGCCGACGATCTTGTGAACGAAGGCGGGATCATGAATTTGTGGGTGCGCGAGGCGCGCATCTTCAAATACGGCTCGGGCACCGGCTCCAATTTCTCGAAGGTCCGCGGCGACGGCGAGAAGCTCTCGGGCGGCGGGCGCTCCTCGGGCCTGATGAGCTTCTTGAAGATCGGCGATCGCGCTGCCGGCGCGATCAAATCCGGCGGCACGACCAGGCGAGCCGCCAAGATGGTGACGGTCGACCTCGATCATCCCGATATCGAGCAGTTCATCGAATGGAAGGTGATCGAGGAGCAGAAGGTCGCGGCGCTCGTTGCCGGATCGAAGCTTGCGCAGAAGCACCTCAATCTGATCATGAAGGCCTGTCACGACGCGCCGGCGGCCCTGGGCGAGGGACGGTTCGATCCGAAGAAGAACCTTGCCCTGAAGCTCGAGATCAAGGCCGCGCGCCGCGCCATGATCCCCGAGAATTACGTCCAGCGCGTCATCCAATTCGCGCAGCAAGGCTACAGCCACATCGACTTCCGCACCTATGACACGGATTGGGACAGCGACGCCTATCTCACCGTCTCGGGACAGAATTCGAACAATTCGGTGCGTGTCACCAATGACTTCCTCGAGCGCGTCGAGAAGGACGGCGAATGGCCGCTGATCCGCCGCACCGACGGCAAGGTGGCGAAGACCCTCCCCGCCCGCGAGCTCTGGGAGAAGATCGGCCATGCCGCCTGGGCCTCGGCCGATCCCGGCCTCCAATTCGATACGACGATCAATGAGTGGCATACCTGCCCGGCGAGCGGCCGCATCAATGCGTCGAACCCGTGCTCCGAATACATGTTCCTCGACGACACGGCGTGCAATCTCGCGGCCATCAATCTCCTGAGCTTCCGCCAGCCGGACGGAACTTACGACATCCCCTCCTTCGAGCATGCGATCCGGCTCTGGACCATCACGCTCGAGATCTCGGTGCTGATGGCGCAATTCCCGTCGCGCGAGATCGCCCGACTCTCTTACGAGTACCGCACGCTCGGCCTCGGCATCGCCAATCTCGGCGGCCTCTTGATGTCGTCGGGCCTGCCCTACGACAGCGATCAAGGCCGCGCCATGTGCGCCGCGCTGACCGCGATCGTCACCGGCATCGCCTATGCGACCTCGGCGGAGATGGCGGGCGAGCTCGGCCCGTTCCCGGGCTTCGAGAAGAATCGCGAGCATATGCTGCGCGTCATCCGCAACCATCGCCGCGCGGCGCATGGCGAGAAGGCGGGCTATGAGAAGCTCGCGATCCTGCCCGTGCCCCTGGATGCCGCCAATTGCCCGGATCAGGCTTTGGTCGAGGCGGCCAAGCACGCCTGGGACGTGGCGCTGGCCTTGGGCGAGCGCTTCGGCTACCGCAATGCCCAGGCCACGGTGATCGCGCCGACCGGCACGACCGGGCTCGTGATGGATTGCGACACCACCGGCATCGAGCCCGATTTCGCCATCGTCAAGTTCAAGAAGCTCGCGGGCGGCGGCTATTTCCGCATCATCAACCGCGCCGTGCCCGAAGCCTTGAAGACCTTGGGCTATGCGCCGCAAGAGATCGAGGCGATCACGCGCTACGCGGTCGGCCACGCGACCTTGGACAACGCGCCCGCCTTGAACCACAAGCAGCTCAAAGCCAAGGGCTTCACCCAGGGCGCGATCGAGACGCTCGAAACCGCCTTGCAATCGGCCTTCGACATCCGCTTCGTCTTCAACAAGTGGACGCTCGGCGAAGAGTTCTGCAAGGCGGCGTTCGGCTTCTCGTCGGAGCAGCTCAACGATGCGAGCTTCGACATGCTCGGCGCCCTGGGCTTCTCCAAGGCCGAGATCGAGGCCGCCAACACCTATTGCTGCGGCGCCATGACCTTGGAAGGCGCACCGCATCTGAAGGACGAGCACCTCGCCGTCTTCGACTGCGCCAATCCCTGCGGCCGCATCGGCAAGCGCTGCCTCTCGGTCGAGAGCCATATCCGCATGCTGGCCGCGGCGCAGCCCTTCATCTCGGG
>CAYMNX010000460.1:0-3388 GCA_964391905.1 uncultured Rhizobiaceae bacterium | reverse complement strand
CGATCGCACCTCCTGGCGCAGATCGACCAGCAGCTTGCCCTTGTCGAGCCCATGCTGCGCTTTGAGGATGTCGACATCGCCGGGATGCAGCAGCGCCGCCGGCAACGTGCCGCTCTTCACCATCGCCATGCGCGTGCCGAGCGAGGAGCCCATCGGCGTGAAGGCGACGAAATCCGACGGCAGGCCGCGCTTCAAGAGGTAATAGCGGATGCCGATCTCGCCGGTATCGCCGCGGCTGACGACGCCGATCTGCTGCCCTTTCAGATCGTCGAAGCCCTTGATCTCCGGCTTGGTCGACCAGATCTGCCAATCGGGCCGATCCTCGCCGACGAGCAGGACTTTGAGCTTTGCGCCTTTGAGGATCGCGCTGATCGCCGACGAGCCCGAGGTGCTGAATTGCAGATCGCCCGAAACGAGCGCCGCCGTCGCCGGGCCGCCGCCCGTCTCGACGACTTCGAGATCGAAGCCCTCGTCCTTGTAATAGCCCTTCTGGATCGCCGTGAAGAAATAGATGTAGGAGCCGTTGAGGTTGGGATAGCTGACCTTGACGTGCTCCGCCTCGGCGGCGCGCGCCGACAGAAGGATGGCGAGGACGAGGAAAGCGGCGCAGCGCAGCGGCAATCTCATGGTCATGGTTGTCCCTCGATGAATTGAATCAACTGTGCCTCGAATGCCTTCGGCTGCTCCCACTGCACCCAGTGGCCGGCATCGGCGATGACGCCGCAATAAGTATTCGGCTGAATGCCGCGCAGGACATCGAATTTCTGCTCGATATAGGGAACACAGGTCCGGTCCTTCTCGCCCCAGATCGCGCCGAGCCGCGCTGTCGCGCGCGGCAGCGTGTGGATGAGCGTATCGGTGAAAGCGATCGGGCGGCTGTCGAGCCGCGCCCGCCGCGTATTCGTGTTCTGCAAATAAACCGCGAGGTCATCGATGCGGCTCGCCTCGCCGAACATCAGCTTCGCGAGGTTGAGCCGCTGGATTTCGATGATTTCCGCGCTGCTCATTTGCGGCTCGACCCGCCGCAGGTTGGCGGGCGCCGGTCGCGGCAGGCCGAGACCAGCGGCGCCGATCATGAGGAATGATCCGATACGCCGGCCCATTTGCGCCGCGACATGCCCGCCCAGCACTGAGCCGAAGGAGAACCCTGCAAGCGCGATGGTCGCGGGCGGCGGTATGATCGCATCGAGGCCATGCGCAATGATCGCGGCGATTGCTTCGGCGGTATGGGGTTGCGGCGGCGTTGAGGAATCCCCCAGCCCCGGCATATCGGGCGCGATCACGGTGTAGCGGGTCGCCAGCCGCTCGACATTGCGCAACCAATGGGTCCAGGATCCGTAGCCGCCATGCAGCAGAACCAAGGGGGCGCCGGAACCCCAGAGGCGCCATACCATGCTGCCATCGCCGCATGGCGTCAGAGCGCGGCGCGCCTGCTCCTCGATCCGGGCGACGACCGCCTCGGGCGCGATTGCGGCGCCCTTATGCAATGCTGACTCGGCCGGCATTGTCCGATCTGTCCTCCCATCGCGCCGTGTCCCGGCCGACCGAACCTATATGAGCCTTCGCCCTTCGCGACTGTCAACCCGGGCGGGTTCAACGCGCTTGCCAAAAGTCGGAGACGGTTTCTAAGATTTCACAAAAATATGTGGGAGCCGGGCGCGGCAGCGCGTTCGGAGATATTGGGCGAGCATGAAGATCGAGAACAGCTTTGCCGTGCCTTTGCCGCCAGCCGAAGCCTGGCGCGTTCTCCTCGATATCGAGCGCATGGCGCGCTGCCTGCCGGGCGCCGAACTGACCGAGAAGATCGATCCCGACACCTACAAGGGCAAGGTCGCGGTCCGTCTCGGTCCGGTCGCTTTGTCCTTCGCGGGAACCGCGCAATTCGTCGAAATCGACGCGGCGGCGCGCCGCGCGCGCGTCAAGGCAAAGGGCATCGAAAGCAAGGGGCGCGGCGGCGCCGAGGCAAGCACGGAGTTCGCGCTCGCCGAGGCGGGGCCGGGATCGACGCGTGTCAATGTCGTGACCGATCTCGCGCTCAACGGCGCGGTCGCACAATACGGCCGCGGCGCCGGCATGATCGCGGGCGTCGCGCAACAACTCATCGATCAATTCGCGACAACGCTGAAGGTCGAGCTCGAAGGCAGCGCGGGCGAGCGCGACAGCGCGCAAGCCGAAGCGCGTCGTGGCGCCTCGATCATCACCTTGATCTTCGGTGCGCTCTGGGCCGCAATCAAGCGGCTCGTCACGACGCGTGCGAAAGGAGCGACATCATGAGCATAAGCGACGGCTTGCGCCTCGCCTCGCCGCAACTTGTCGAGCTCGCCGATAATCGCATTTGGCTCAAGGGCGGCAAATGCCAGGCTTGCGGCAAGCTCAGCTTTCCTTTCGCCGAGATCTGCTGCTTTTGCCAAGAGGAGAAGATGGTGCCGACGCGGCTCGCCCGCGGCGGCAAGCTCTACGCCTTCTCGGTCGTGCATCAGGCGGGCAAGGGTTGGCGCACGCCCTATGTGCTGGGCTATGTCGATTTGGCCGACGGCATTCGCGTGCTCGCGCATATCGACGCCGACCCTAAGGATCTCAGCGCCGATATGCCTGTGCGGCTCGAGATGGGCGTCATCCGCAGCGACAGCGACGGCACGCCCGTCTACAGCTATGTCTTCGAGCCCGAGACGGGAGCGCGCGCATGAGCAAGGTCTGCGTCATCGGTACCGGCATTGTCCCTTTCGGCAAGAAGCCGGACAAATCCTTTTCCGAGATCGGCTGGCCGGCGGTGAAGGAGGCGGTCGACGAGGCCGGTATCGCGCCGCGCCAGATCGAGGCGGTATTCTGTGGCACCGCGCTCGGCGGCATGATGGCGGGCCAGCGCGTGATGAAGGCCTTCGGCGTCACCGGCATTCCGATCGCCAATATCGAGAATGCCTGCTCGTCGAGCTCGACCGCGATGCGGCAAGCCTGGATGGCGATCGAAGCCGGCGTTCACGACCTCGTGCTGGCGCTGGGCGTCGAGAAGCTCACCGCGCTCGGCGGCGGTACCTTGCCCTTGATCGACGAAGATTGGGAGGCGATGCAGGGCCTCACCATGCCGGCGCTCTATGCGATGCGCGCGCAGCGCTATATGCATGACTACGGCTTGACCGAGCGCCAACTCGCCGAGGCCTCCGTCAAAGCGCATGATCACGGCGCGCTCAACCCCAATGCGCAGTTGAGGAAGCGCGTCACCGTCGACGAGGTGATGAATTCGCGCATGGTCGCGACACCCTTCACCTTGATGCATTGCTGCCCGGTCGGCGACGGCGCGGCGGCGGTCATTCTCGCATCGGAAAAGAAAGCGCGCGAGTTGACGGCTGATCCGGTGCGCATCATCGCCTCGGAGCTCTGCTCGGGCGCG
>CAYMNX010000459.1:0-8539 GCA_964391905.1 uncultured Rhizobiaceae bacterium | reverse complement strand
AGACCAAGGCCGCTGCCTTGTCCGACCTCCTTGGTGGTGAAGAAAGGTTCGAAGACGCGATCGACGATCGACGGATCCATCCCGCAGCCGGTATCGGCGACGGAAAGGCAGACCGCATCAGTCGCGGTGCCGGACGCGTCCTCCATCGCCGCGCGATGCACTGTAACCGTGATCGTGCCGATCCGGTCGCCGATCGCTTGAGCCGCGTTGGTCACGAGATTGGTGACGATCTGGTGGAGCTGAGTCTCATCGGCACGGGTGGGGGGAACATTCTCGACATTCTCGACGATGCGGATGGTGGTCGGCAAGCCGGCGCGCAGCATCTGCATGCTGTCGCGAACCACGGCGGCGACGTCGACGAGCTTCTTCTCGCCACCCTGCTTCCGGCTGAAGGCGAGAATTTGCTTGACGAGGTCGCGTGCCTGCTCGCTTGCGCGCGCGATCACTTCAAAGTCTCGGTATTCGAGACTTTCGGCGCGCGCTCGCTTCATGCCGAGTTTCGACAGGGCAAGGATCGGCACGAGGGTATTGTTGAGATCGTGCGCGATGCCACCCGCCAAGGTGCCAAGCGCCTCGAGCTTTTGCGAGTGTCGCAACTGCGCCTCGAGCTCCTCTTGGCGCATCTTCGCCATCTGCTGCTCGGTAATGTCCTTATAGGTGCTGACGCCGCCGATCGGCGTACCCTGATCGTCGAAAACGACCTCCGCTTCGCGATAGACCCAGCGCATTTCGCCATCGGGGCGGATGATGCGGTATTGCAGCGGCGGCACGGGGGCGCCACCCTCGGATGCGGCGATCGAGGCGACGACCCTGTGGCGATCTTCGGGGTGAATGAGGTTGAGAAATGCCTCGGTACTTGGGGTGAAAGTTTCTCGGCTGACGCCGAAGATACGGTAGGTCTGATCCGACCATTCGGTCTTTTTGGTGCGGAAGTCGCGCACGACGCTGCCGGTGTTGGAAACGCGTTGGGCGCGGATGAGCTCCGCTTGGCTCTCGCGGAGCGACGCTTGAACCTCTTTCAGCGCGGAGATGTCGATCCGCAATCCAGCGATGCCGCCGCTGGGCATGCGGCGTTCCGACGTCAGCACCCAGCGCCCATTCCAAAGCCGGTGCTCGTGCGGCCCCATTAGGCGACGGTGCTCGCTCATCACCTTGGCGGCCCACTCTTCCTCGCGTCCGACCGCGTCGGGCGATTGACCGCCGAGAAGGCCGGCCCGGAGGATGTCCTCAAAGCGTGCGCCCGGCACCATCAACGCAGCGCTCTTGGGGTAAAGCGCACGATAGGCCTCATTGCACATAACCAGCCGGTCGTCGGCGTCGAAAATCACGAAGCCTTCGGAGATGCTCTCGATGGCTTCGACGAGCAGGGCATCGGCACGCGCGGCGCGACGAAAAGCGCGCCGCAGCGCCAACGCAAAGAGCGTCAGCAGCGCGAGGAGGGCGACGGTGGCCGCACCGGTGAAGATCGCCTTCTGCCGCCATTCGGCAAAGATCGAATCAGTCGTGACGCCTACCGCCAGAATGAGAGGAAGTTCACCAAGCCGCTGATGGACGAAGAGGCGATCGATCCCATCGAGCGCGGCTGTCGCGAAATGGGCGGCGGGTGCCCGCGAGAATTGATCGAACAGGCTCGACCCGCTCAAATCCCTGCCGAGATCGTCGTCGCCGTAAGGGGTATGTACGATCAACCGGCCGTCGGCACGAAGCAGCATGGCGATGCCGTCAGCTCCAAGGTCGAGACCCCCGAAGAGCCGTTTGAAATAGCTCAAGCGCAGCGACCCTGCGACCACGCCAGCAAAGCTTCCGTCGGGGCGCTCGATGCGCCGGCTCACGGCAATTCCCCATTCGCCGCTATACCGGCCCTTATAAGGGGCGCTCACGAACAGCCCGGCGTCACGATGGTCGCGCTGGACTTCAAAATACTCACGATCGGCGAAATTCGCGTGCCGCGCCTCGCGCGACAAGGACTCCATCACGATGGCGCCCTTATCATCAAGAATGAACATCACGCCGAGATCTTCGGCACTTGCCGCGCCGTCGAACAGAAGATGGGCGCGAAGCGGGAGCGGCATGTCGGCGAATTCGGGCAGACGCAGCCCCTCGATCACCGCGCGCAGGGATAGATCATAGATTTCGATGGTGCGTTGAATGTCGTGACCGAGCGCCGCCGCCAGATTTTCCGAGGTTTGGATCGCATGCGCCCATCTGACGCGACGCGCATCCCATATCGTCCATGCGGTCAGGGCGATGACACCCATGATCACAATGGCTGTGCCGACCGAGATGGTTCGATCCCACGGCCGAGAGCGGGAGGCGCCGCTTGAGGACATCAGCAGAATCCGGCATGGCGGAGCCTGAATTTATTCTCCGCAAACAGGCGATTGTGTGATGGCAGTGGTTAAGACTCTCTTGCCGTGCCTATGTTGTCGTCACGCTATGCCCGCAAAAGCTACTTCTTGTCGCTTTCGTAGTCGCGCTGCTTCGCCGCGGGCAGAAATCTTTCTTCGAGCTCGCGGATCCGCGCATTTCCGGTTATCCGCCGGTACTCGGCGACGCCATAGGGCGATGCCTTCGCCCACTGCGCCCAATCGGCGAGCGCTGCCTCACCGCGCTGCTTGAAATCGTTGAGGACATGCCAGGCGGCCTGGAGCCCGACTTGCGAGGCAATCGTCGGATAAAGCGCGACCCGAACGCCGAGCGCCGCGAATTCATCGAGGGTCGGCTTGGTCTCGACATTGCTCCACCAGTTGCAGAGAACGGGCGCCGGCGTCCTCGCGCAAACCTCTTTGAGCTGGGCGCGGGTCTGCACGGCATTGATCCAGATGAGATCCGCCTTGCCTTTCGTAGCATAGGCGACGCAACGCTCGATCGTCTCCGGAAAGCTCGTTCCCTCCGCGCCGATCGTATCGACGCGCGCGCAGACGACGAAGGCGGGATCGATCTCATCGCGTGCGGCGACTGCCGCCTCTATTTTGCCGACGGCCTCGTCGATCGGGATGCAGCGGCGGCCGCCGCCCGTGCCGGATTTCTTGGGCGCTTCCTGGTCCTCGATCTGCAGCGCGGCGACGCCCGATCGCACGATCTCCTGAACCGCATAATACACATTGACCGCATTCCCGAAGCCGGTATCGGCATCGAGCAGGATCGGAAGCGTGCTGTGCGCGGCGACATGCCGGGCATGATCGACGATGTCGCGCAGCCCGATGATGCCTGTATCCGGAACGCCGGCAAGGAAGCCCGACATCTGCGAGCCGGCGACGAAGAAACTCTCGAAGCCGGCGAGCTCGGCCGCGCGCGCATAGACGGGGCTGAACCCGCCCGGCATGACGAGGAGCGATGGCCGCGCCAGAAGCTCGCGCAAGCGGCGCCGTTTGGCGGTCGGATCTAATGGCGGCATTCCGGAGCTCTGCCGGTCAGAGACGGGGCTTTGCATCGAGCTTGTAAAGCTTTCGCGCATTGTCTTCGAAGATCAGTTTCTTATCGGCATCGGAGAGCCACGCGAAGGCTTTGATATAGGACGCCACATCGTCCATGTTGCGGCCGGTCTCGGGGTTGGTCGCCGAGCCCGTGCCGGGGCATTCGGTCGCGAAAAGGCAGCGATCCGCGCCCACGGTCTTGATCAGGAGCTCGAGCGCCAAGGGCGTATAGAGCGCCGTGTCGAACCAGAGATTGCGCAGCTTCTCGGAAAAGCGCTTGCCGCCGCGCTGCGCCGCGCGCAGCGAGGGCGCTTCGAAGCGGCCGAGCTGATAGGGAACCGCGCCGCCGCCATGCGGAATGATGAATTTCAGCGTGGGGAAATCGGTAAAGACCGAAGAGTTGAGCAGATGTATGGTCGAAGAGGTTTCCTCATTGATGAAATGCGTCGAGTAGCTCACGCGCTCGGAGCGCGAGCCGGTGCCATGGAGCATCGCCGGAATGTCGAGCTCGCAAAGCTTTTCATAGAGCGGGTACCAGTAGCGATCGCCCAGACCCGGCGCCTCCGTGCCGCCATTCTCGAACGGATCGGAATTGACGAGGCAGCCGACAAAGCCTAGTTGCTTCACGCAGCGCTCAAGTTCCGGCAGCGCGACGGTGATCGGTTGCCCGGCCACTTGCGCCAGCATGCAAACGCCGGCGAAGCGATCGGGAAACATCTGCACCTCGCGATGAATGATGTTGTGCGTTTCCTCGTGGAACCACTGCACGATCCGCGCCGGCTTCTCGCTATGCATCATTTGAAAGGGGCGCGGCGAGATCAGCTGAAAATCCGTGCGATGTTTGTCGAGAAGATCGAGATGGCCCGCGCCGAAGGTTTCCTTGGCCTGGAGGGAGGCCCGGATCTGGTCATCGGTCACGGTGACGCCGCCCCGTCCATGCGCGCCGCGCGCCGCCAGAAGCACGGCTTTATAGGCCCAAAGCTCCGCCGGAGCGCTCATATGGCCGTGGACATCGATGATCATGGATTCTTCCTCCGCTTTGTCGTTGACGCGCCGCGCGCATCGCGTTCCGGTGAAAAGAACGCCACAAGCACCGCGCATGACTTATAATTATATTTATACCAATACTCTCGGCCCGCGGTGGAGCAAAAATGCGCGGGGCCAAGCCATTAAGGGGGCTGCGATGGACAATACCGTGATCGACAGGCTGCGCCGGCTCGACAGCTGCGCTCTTTCCGATGCGATGGATCGGCTGGGGCTTGTCGGCGCCGTATCGGGTCTCGAGCCGCGCTCGGTGCGGCAGCGCATCGCCGGGCGGGTTCGCACGGTTTGCCTCGGGCCCGCTACCGGTGCGCCCGCCTCGCGGCATCTCTGCACGACCGCGATCGAAGAGGCGGATGCCGGCGATGTGATCGTGGTCGAGCAGCGAACCGGCATCGAGGCGGCGGGCTGGGGCGGTATCCTGTCGATCGGCGCCCGCACCAAAGGCTTGTCCGGGGTGATCGTCGACGGACCGGCACGCGACATCGATGAGGCGATCGAGCTGGGCTTTCCCGTCTTCGCGCGCTCGGTCACCGCACGCACCGCACGCGGGCGGATCGTCGAGGTCGCGACTGGTGCGCCAATCAAAGTGGGCGAGATTACCGTCGCCCCCGGCGACTATGTCCTCGCCGACAGCAGTTGCGCGGTCTTCGTCAAGGCAGCAGATGTCGAGCGCGTCGTCGCGGAAGCCGAGCGCATTGCCGCACGCGAAGGGGCGATGGCAAAAGCGGCGCGCGAGGGTCAGCCGATCGGTACGGTCATGGGAGCCGATTACGAGCGGCTCTTAGGCCATCGCTGACGCTTTTGCCTTCAAATGCGCGGCGAAAAAGGGCTTGACGCGCCGAAGCGATAGGGCCGTCGCCGCGGCGTCATAGGAAAGCCCGCCGGGGACGAGGCTGAAGCCGTGATCGGCCTCGTAGATGTAATAGGAGAAATCTTTTCCAGCGGCTTTCATGGCCGCGGCGAAAGCAGGGACCTTGTCGGTGATCGGTTTATCCGTCACCGCGTAATGCCCCTCGATCGGACAGCGAATCTTTGCGACGAGCTCGAGCTTCGGCGGCGCGCCGTAATAGACGACGCCGGCGGCCAGATCCGCGCCGGTGACGGCGAGCTCGCCGACGAGCCTCCCGCCCATGCAATAGCCGATCGCGCCGATCGCCGCGACATCGATGCGCGCTTTGAGATCGTCATAGCATCCGCGAATGACGTCGACATAAGTCGTGGTCGGCCGCTGCTCCATCCATTGCCGCGCCCGTAGAATCGCGTCGCGCTCGGCGGGCGCGTGCGTCGCCAGCAGCTTCTGCTGGCGCACCGGATCGGCGCCCATATGCGCGGCCGCGAGGATATCGTCGGGCCGGTGCGTGCGATAGCCGGCGTCGTTGCTGTAAATGTCGGGCACGACCGCGAGGTAGCCTTCGGCGGCGAAATCCGCGGCTTTTTCTTCCATATGGGGACCGAGGCCGTTGACGCCGTGAATGATGATCAGCGCCGGCCAAGGCGGCGGCGAAGATGGCCTGGTCACGAGCGCGCGGATCGTGCCCGCGGCGCTTTCGAAGCTGTGTTCACCGCTGGCACGTGGCGTCATGGCTACGCCGCCTTCTCGATGACCTTCGCCCAATCCTCCAGCATCGCCATCTCATGGCCGACGCGAAGATGGACGGCGAATTGGCTGAAGCCCGCGGCTTTATAAGCTTTGACCGCATCGACCAATTCCGCCTCCGTGCCGGTCAGCGTCACCGTGCGGATGAGATCGGGCGTGATCAGCTGGTGCTCCTCCGGCCGCAGGAACATCAGATGGCCGCGGTGATTGGAGAGATAGCGCGCATCGGCGGGCTCGTATTTCTTGTAGATCTCGAGATAGGCATCGTATTGCGCCTTGAATTTCGGAATCGGCTTGAAGCCCAATGAGCCAAGCTCGTCATGCTCGGCATAATCATGAAAGATCATGGTGGCGGAGGGTCCGGCTTGCGCCCTGGCGCGCGGGCTGTCCGCGGCTTCGCCCTCGGCCAGCACGCAACCCGCGCCGAAGGTCGTCGCATAGAGATCCTCCGGCGCACGGCCGGCTTGCTCCCACTCTTTGCGCATGCCCGCCAAGGCCATCGCGGCGTTCTCCGGCCGTCCGCCGCCCGAGAGCCAGCCGGTGCCGAGCTTGGCGACGAGCGCGCGGCCCTTGGGCCCGAAGGCGGAGATATGGACGGGGATCGGATCGTCGATATTGATGAGCTTTATTTCAGGGTTGAGGAAGCGGATCTTGTGCATTGCCCCCTCCGCCTTCCATTCGACCGTCTCGCCGTGGAGCAACGCCTCGACGACGCGAATATACTCTTCGAGCTGGGCGAGGCTGATTGCCGGTAAGCCCATCGTACGGCGTCCGGTGAAGCCGGTCCCGAGACCGAACCCGATCCGTCCGGGCGCCAGCGCGTTGAGCGAGGCGAGCGCACTCGCCGTGACCGGCGCGATCCGATTGGATGGGATCAAGACGCCGGTGTTGAGCTTGATCTTGGAGGTCTGCATCGCCGCAGCCGCCATCGCGACAAAGGTATCGGCGTTGAGCAGCTGAGTGTCGTAGAACCAGGCGCAAGTGAAGCCCAGCTCTTCCGCGCGCTTCACCACTTTCCAGTGATGGGAAGAGGTCGCAAGCTGAATCCCGTATTCCATGGCGCTCCCCGATTTCGTTGGGGCGACTATGCCATTCTTGAAGCGGCAGGCTCAAGTCGAGACTGAGCGCGATGGCCTCGGCGCGGCAACTGCTCTAGCATCGGCGCATTCGATACCCGTCAGCCGCAAGAGGAGGAGACCCATGGCGAAATTGCGACATCTGGCGATCGTGGTGAAAGATCTCGAGGCTTCGGTGCAATTCTATGAGAAGGTCTTCGAGATGAAGCGCGCTTACGAAGTGAAGGATCGCGCGGTTTACCTTACCGATGGCATCATGAACCTCGCGGTTCTTGCCTATGACAATACCAATCGGCCGGGCTCGCAAACCGCGGATGGCCGCCACGGCATCCATCATTTCGGCTTCCGGGTCGCCGACTTCAAAACGGCGGAAGAAAGGATTGCAGCTGCCGGCGGCACTTATTGCTTCGATCTCGGCGATCCCAAGGGCATGAATTACGAGCGCAAATTCAAGGATCCCGAAGGCATCCTCTTCGACATCTCGGAGAAGGGCTGGTACGGCGCGCTCGACGAAGCGGTTCAGGCAGAAGAGCCGGCTCTCTCATAGCGCCGCGCCGGTGTCTCGATCGGCGGCGAGAGCGGCGCTGCGTTGAAGGAAGCGGCGCGGCGCTCCGGCGCCGCATTGCCATAAAGCGTGGTCCGCTGTCCCGGCGTGCGTCCGATCGAGCGGCTCAGCGCTTCCATCGCCTCGGGATGCATCTCCGGGCCGTGCACGGCGCCGGCGGCGCGCGTGATGCTCTCATTCATCAGCGTGCCGCCCAAATCATTCGCCCCCGCTTCGAGACAGTAAAGCGCGCCGTCCGGTCCCATCTTCACCCAAGAAGTTTGGATATTCTGGATCAGCGGATGAAGCGCGAGCCGCGCCACCGCATGGATCAACACTGCTTCGCGGAAGGTCGGACCGAGCCGGCAAGCGCCGCGCAAATGGAGCGGCGTCTCCATCGGCACGAAGGGCAGCGGCACGAATTCGGTGAAGCCGCCGCTCCGCGACTGGAGCGCGCGCAGATGGAGAAGATGCCTTGCCCAGTGATGCGGCCGGTCGACATGGCCGAACATGATCGTCGCCGTGGTCTTGAGGCCGATGCGGTGTGCCGCAGCGATGACATCGAGCCACTGCGCGGTCGTAAGCTTGTCGGGGCAGATCACCGCGCGCACTTCATCGTCGAGCACTTCGGCCGCGGTCCCCGGCAAGGAGCCGTGGCAGGCTTCTTTCAGCGCAGTGAGGAATTCGGGTATCGAGATTCCGAGCGTCTGCGCGCCTTGAGTGATCTCGAGCGGCGAGAATGCGTGGATGTGGATGCCGGGAACGGCTTGTTTGATAGCACGGCAAATTGCCAGATAGGTCTAGCCGGTATAGTCGGGATGGATGCCGCCTTGGAGGCAGAGTTCGACCGCGCCGCGATCCC
>CAYMNX010000458.1:0-2706 GCA_964391905.1 uncultured Rhizobiaceae bacterium | reverse complement strand
AATGCCGCTCTCCCAGCGCATGGCGTGGTTCTTGACCGGAACCAGTTGCGCGCCCTCGACCAGCGAGAACGTGGTGGTGAGGTCGTGATGGAAATGCGCGACCGCCTGCACGTCCGGCCGGGCGCGGAAGATCTCGCTGTGGATATAGACCTCGGAGGGCGGCCGCGCGCGGTTCGAGCGCTCGCGCGATCGGCCGTCCATGCCGCAGACGAGAAGATGCTCGGGCCGGAGACTCGCGCGGCTCTGATCGACCGGCTGGATAAGGAATTCCTCGCGGCCCGGCAAGCGCACGCTGACATGGCCGGAATAGCCGAGGATGTTCTCGCCGTTGAGCAGCAGCGAGACCGCCGCGACTTGATGACGGAGCTTTTCTTCGCCGGCATCAGCGTCGGTCATGAATGGCTCTCCGCTGGATTTCGATCGTGCGCCCTTCGACTGCGCTTTGCTCCGCTCAGGGTGAGGTGAAATGGGGGATGCCATCGAAACCCTACCTCATGCTGAGCGAAGTCGAAGCACGCAAGATCGCTTTGCAGCGTATAGCCATTCATTTGTAGAGCTCCGGCCATTTGGCGCGGATCTTGGCGGCGAATTCGGGCGAGGTCATCGCGACTTTGGGGAAATCATCGAGATGCTCGTAAGGCCGGCACGCATCGATCACCATGCGCGAGTTGTAGAGCCGCGAATAGTCGAACACCATGGTGTCGAGCCGCGACGACCAGCAATGATCGAGCAGGGTGGTGCGCGTCTTCGGATCGCAGCGCGTGCCCATCGCCCAGATCACGTCATGGATGTCGGTGACGTCGACATCGTCGTCGACCACCACGATCCAGCGGCTGATATAGCCGACCGAGGCGACTTGGCTGGCGACCAGCCCCACCTGGGTCGAGTGGCCGAAATAGCGCTGCTTCACCGACACCGCGCAGAAAGTGCGGCCCGCGCCCGCCTGATGCAGCCAGGCGCCGGTGACATCGGGAATGCCGGCGCCTTCGAGCGCGTCGAGGAGCGCGGCCGAGCGCAGGAAGCAGCGCTCGAAGAGATGCGAATGCGGCGGCTTGTTGGACGCCGCGCAGGTGAGGATCGGATCGTTGCGGTGATAGATGCGCTTGATGCGAATGACCGGCTCGTCCTTGGCCTCGCCGGCGTAATAGCCGTGCCACTCTCCGAACGGGCCTTCGAGCGTCGTCTCGTTGGGCAGGATTTCGCCCTCCAAGACGATCTCGGCGCGGGCCGGGAAGGGCAGGCCGGTCGTCTCGCCTTCGACCAGCTCCATCGGCCGGTCCATCAGCCCGCCCGCCCATTCATATTCGGGCATGCTGTCGGGCATGGTGTAGCCGGCGGCGAGATAGGTGATCGGATCGCAGCCGACGATGATGACGATGGGGCAGGGCTTGCCCGCTTTCAGGTATTTGTCGCGATGGATGCGGCCCTGCTTGCCGTTGGAGATGTAGGAGGCGCAGGTGTTGCCGCTCTTTACCTGGACGCGATAGGTGCCGACATTGACGCGGCCGGTATCGGGATCGCGGGTGACGACGCCGCAGGCCGTGCCGATATAGCGCCCGCCATCGTGCTCGTGATGGATCGGCACCGGGAATTTCAGCATGTCGACGGCATTGTCGCGCACGACATTCTCGAGCACGGGCGCATCGGTCACGATCTTGGGCGCGATACGCTTGAAGCCCTTTTTGATGTTCTTGCGGAAATGATCGAGCATTTCCTTGCGGTCGTTCGAGAGCGATGGCTCCATGCCGAGGACGAGCGCGAGACGAAACGGCGAGCCGAACATGCCGTAGAGACAGCGATAGTTCTTCGGGTATTCCGGGATCTCGTCGAAGACGAGCATCGGCGATTTCTCGACCTTCTGGCGGTAGAGCACCTCGGCGACCGCGCCCAGCTCGCGATCCCAATGCGCGTCCTTGACATGCGCCACCTCGCCCTTCGCCTCGCAGGCCGCGATGAACGCACGGAGATCGTTTTGGGGAATAGGTTCAGTAACGTTGCTCAATTGCTCGCTCCTTCACTTTGGGCAGCGCTCGCGCTGGCAGGGATTTGTCGCAGCGCTGTCGCTATGGCGTCGCTCGGGATTGTTACAGTATTGGACTCATAGCCAAAACCCGAATTGTTTCCGCCTTTCAACACAAGGCAAAGGTCTTCGGGTTTTTGTCGAAGATCGAATGCTTCGCGGGGCGGGATATCTTTAGGGCTCGCTTTCTGAGCGATCTCGACGAAAAGATAGTAGGTCTTTGTTGTGCGTGCGTCTCGAAATGGGTCTCTTTCAAATCTTCCGAGCAAGTATCCACGCGAATAGACACGCGGAGATGATATCGTTGCCTCATAGTTGAGACGGTTACAGAAAGAGGTATAAGCACCGAGGGAATAATCATTCTCTGATACATATCTTGCGATATCTAAGGCGCTTGAGAACTCGACCTTCAGAAGCAGTCGGTGTGGTTTTTCTCCACCATCAAGAGATTCGCCCGCTGCAATCAAATCGCGGTTGTTTACTAGACCGCGCAAAGGGGTGGCGCCTGGCCCTGGTATCTCTGCCTGATCATGCAAATCGACGGCTCGCGCCGACACGAAAGCGAGATCGCTGGGCGTGCGCGAGATACATCCGCCAACCAAAAGAAGGAAAAATGCGCTCGACACCTTGAACCACCACCAACATGCGTCATGGCCGGGCTTGTCCCGGCCATCCCCGTCTTTAAG
>CAYMNX010000457.1:0-2301 GCA_964391905.1 uncultured Rhizobiaceae bacterium | reverse complement strand
CCGCGGCTCGACCGTTAGCTTCAGCTTCTCGCCCCGGCGCAGCACCGTCATCGCCAAGGCGCGGCCGACCCGCTCCTCGGTGAGCAAGCGATGGAGCGCGTCGATATCGCCGATCGCGGTGCCGTCGAACTCGACGATGATGTCGCCCATTTGCAGGCCGCCGGCCTGGGCCGCGCCGTCGGGCGACAGCGACTGCACCAGTACGCCGCTCTCGCGGGCGAGATCGTGGAAGCGGACCGAGCGGCGCGACAGCGGCACGTTCTGGCCGGCGACGCCGATATAGCAGCGGCGCACCCGGCCGTCGCGGATGAGGCGCGAGGCGACGAACTCGACCGTATCGGCCGAGATCGAGAAGCAGATGCCCTGGGCGGCGGCGATAATAGCGGTGTTGATGCCGATCACCTCGCCGGCGGAGTTGACCAGTGGCCCGCCCGAATTGCCCGGATTGAGCGCGGCATCGGTCTGGATGACGCTGTCGATAAGCCGGCCGGAGCGCCCGCGCAGGCTTCGGCCTAACGCGCTGACGACGCCTGCCGTGACGGTGCACTGAAAGCCGAACGGATTGCCGATCGCGACCACGAGCTGGCCGACGCGCAAGCCCTTGGAGCTGCCGAGCCGTGCCGAGGCTTGCGTGTCGCCATTGAGGCGCAGTACTGCGAGATCCGTATCGGGATCGTCGCCGATGACTGTCGTGCCGGAGGCATGGCCGTCGGGGAACGTCGCCGTGACGCGCTTGCCGCCGGCAATGACGTGGCTGTTGGTCAGGACATAGCCGTCGGGTGTGAAGACGACGCCCGAGCCGGCACCGCCGCGGCCGCGCTCGCTCTCCACCTGAAGATGGAGGACGGCCGGGCCGACCTTGTCGACCGCGCCAATGACCGTGCGCGAATAGGCATCGAATGCGGCGAGATCGTTGGCGGCGACGGTGGTCGTCGAGCTGATGGAGGCGGGATCTTCGGGAGTGATCGATGATAAATGTGTCATGGTAGGGACAAAATGGGGATCGCCCATCGCGCTTACTAGATCTAGGCCCGCCAGGCGGGTACGGTCGCCTCCAGTCGATTGTGGGAGACGATCGGCGCTGCTTTTATGGACAATAGCGAGATGCGGGCTCGCAACGCGCGGATGCGATAAGCGATCGAGCCACCAAGGGAGATGAGCGATGAGACGCAGCACCGAGAAGGTTCTCACCACCCATGTGGGAAGCCTGCCCTATCTGATAGAGCTCGAGAAATCCGATCGCGATTACGAGACGAAGCTGCGCAAGGCGGTCGCGGCCGTGATCGCGAAACAGCGCGAGATCGGTCTCGATATCATCAATGAAGGCGAATACACCAAGGGCGGCGACTGGCTCTCTTACATCGAGGATCGTTTCGGCGGCTTCGAGGCACGTCCGCCCAAGAGCGGCGTGCATCTTCTGGCGCGCGGCAAGGATCGCGAGGAATTCGCCGAATTCTATCAATACGCAACCGAGCACGGGACGCTCTTCTATGAGCCCGGCGGGCTGATCCGGCGCATGCGGCCGAGCTGGGTGTGCACCGGGCCCATTACCTATCGCGGCACGGCGGCGCTCGAGCGCGAGATCGACGTGTTCCGCGCGAGCCTCGGCGGCTCGACCGAGGATGCCTTCATTACCACCACGGCGCCCGCCAGCCTCGAGCCTTATCGTGACAACGAGTTCTACAAGAGCGAGGAAGAGTTTCTCTACGCGCTCGCCGATGCGATGCGCCTCGAATACGAGACGATCGTCAAGGCGGGCTTCCTTCTTCAGGTCGACGATGCGTGGCTACCGGCGCTCTGGGACCGCATCGGCATGGCGATGGGGCTCGACGCCTTCAAGAAGCGCTGCCTCATCCGCGTCGAGGCGCTCAACCACGCGCTTGCCGCCATTCCCGAGGATCGCATTCGCTATCACCTCTGCTGGGGCAGTTGGCACGGCCCCCATGCCTATGACATCGAGATGAAGGATTTCGTCGATGTGATGCTGCGGGTCAAAGCCGGCGCTTATTCCTTCGAGGGCGCCAATGCTCGGCACGAGCACGAATACGCGGTGTGGGAGAGCGTGAAGCTGCCGGCGGGCAAGATCATACTCCCGGGCGTCATTACGCATTCGACCGATGTGATCGAGCATCCCGAGCTCGTCTCGCAGCGCATCCAGCGCTTTGCCGAGCGCGTCGGCAAGGAGAATGTGATTGCGAGCGCCGATTGCGGCTTCGGCGGCCGGTCCCATCCTCAGATCGCCTGGGCGAAGCTCCGAGCGCTGGTGGAGGGGGCGGAGCTGGCTTCGCGCGCGCTCCGATA
>CAYMNX010000456.1:0-5079 GCA_964391905.1 uncultured Rhizobiaceae bacterium | reverse complement strand
AGCTGATCGAGCCGCCGTTTCTGGTGCAGACGATCTTCGGCATCCTCGGTGGCATCGGCGCCGATCCCGAGAATTTGGCGCATATGAAGCGCATCGCCGACAAGCTCTTCGGCGACGCCTATCACTGGTCGATCCTCGCGGCGGGGCGACATCAGATGCCGCTCATCACCATGGGCGCGATCATGGGCGGGAGCGTTCGCGTCGGGCTCGAGGATTCGCTCTATCTCGGCAAGGGCCAGCTCGCGAAGTCCAATGCCGAGCAGGTGGCGCGCATTCGCACCATCCTCGAGAATCTGTCGCTCGAAATCGCGAGCCCCGACGAGGCGCGGCAGATGCTACGTCTCAAAGGCGGCGATCAGGTGAGGTTTTAATCCGATGATTTCAACGCTCGGCGTACGTTTTCTTGTCGTCATTCCGGCCGAAGCGAAGCGGAGAGCCGGAATCCAGGGGCCACGGCCCTGGATGCCCGCTTTCGCGGGCATGACGATGAAGGGGATCCAATCAGATCTGCTGCATCGTCCATCATGATCGACAAGCGCGTCGAAGACTTCGCCGCGGCGCTCCACGGCCTCAAGGACGGCGACACCATTCTCTGCGCCGGCTTCGGCGCGGTCGGCGAGCCGGTCGCGCTGATCGAGGCGATCATCGATCTCGGCGTGCGCGACTTGACGGTCGTCTGCAATAATGCCGGCAGCGGCATCATTGGGGTCGCGGCGCTCCTCAAAGCGGGGCGCGCGCGAAAGCTCATCTGCTCTTATCCGCGCTCCTCCGATCCGCAGGTGATCGACGAGCTCTACAAGGCGAAGAAGATCGAGCTCGAGATCGTGCCGCAAGGCACCTTGTCGGAGCGCATGCGCGCGGCGGGTGCAGGGATCGGCGGCTTCTTCACGCGCACCGGCGCCGCAACGAAGCTCGCCGAAGGCAAGGAGATTCGCGAGATCGACGGGCAGCTCTACGTCTTCGAGAAGCCGCTTCCTGGGGATTTCGCCCTTATCAAGGCGCAGCGCGCCGATCGCTGGGGCAATCTCACCTATCGCAAATCGGCGCGCAACTTCAATCCGGTGATGGCAATGGCAGGGAAGATCACGGTGGCGCAGGTGAGCGAGATCGCGGAGCTGGGCGCGCTCGATCCCGAAGCGATCGCAACACCGGGAATTTTCGTCGATCGCGTGGTGCTGGCATGACGCCGCTCACGCGAAGGCAGATGGCGTGGCGCGCCGCGCAGGACATCGCCGAGGGCCAGTATGTCAATCTCGGCATCGGTTTGCCGACCCTGGTTTCGGATTACGTGCCGGCGACGCGCGAGGTCGTGTTTCACAGCGAGAACGGCATTCTTGGCATGGGCGGCGCACCAAGGCCGGGTGAGGAGGACAGGGACCTCATCAATGCCGGCAAGGGTCTCACCACCTTGCGGCCGGGCGGCGCTTTCTTTCATCACAATGATGCGTTCCTCATGATTAGAGGCGGTCATGTCGATCTCTCGATCATGGGCGCTTATGAAGTGTCGGAGCGGGGCGATCTCGCCAATTGGGCGACCAATTCCGATGCGCTCGCACCCGGCGTTGGCGGTGCGATGGACCTTGCGGCCGGCGCCAAGGAGGTGCGCGCGCTGATGGAGCACAATGCGAAAGACGGCGCGCCGCGCATTCGCCGCCGCTGCACCTTGCCGCTGACGGGCGCGCGCTGCGTGACGCGGATCTACACCAACCTCGCCGTGCTCGAGGTGGCGCGCGACGGGCTCGTCGTGCGCGAGATGATCGAAGGTCTCGATCTTCAAGGCTTACAGAAGCTCACCGAGCCGAAGCTCGCGCTCGCGAATGACTGGAAGCGGCTGACGGCGCCGGCGGTGTGAGCGCCGTAGAAGCAGCAACCTGCGGCGTTCAATCGCCGAATATCGTCTGAAGCAATGGGTGCTGTACCGGCGCAAAAGGATTAACGACCGTCACGCCCTTCCAAGTAAAGCCTTCTTGCAAATCTTCCGAGAGCAGAAGCCGGCATTCCGCTTCGGCCGCAGCCGACAAAATGACCGCATCCCAAATACCGAGGCGATGATCGACCGCGAGATCGATGGCCGCAAGCATCAACGATGCGGAAGTTTCGACAGTTAGGAAGGCGTCCCGCCACCGAAGTACCGCGCTGCGCGCCTGTTTGCGCGAAAGGCCGGCCTTGCGGATCAGAACGTTATAAAGCTCGCCGAGGACTTGAACCGGGACGAGCGCGCTCTCCTGCGGCAGCCTGGTCAGCAGGCCGAGTATCGCAGCCCTTTTTGCGGCGCCGTTCAGGCCTTCGGCATAGACGAGAATGTTCGTATCGAGCGCCAGTCTCACTTGGCATCGTTCTCGTAGAGCTCATCCCGAGTCCAGCGACCGATCTTGCGGGCCTTTTGTCGACCAAGACGTTTCAGCAAGGCACGACGCGCAGCTTCCCGGAATCGATCGCCGGATGCTGCTGGCACGATTTTGGCGACAGGTTTGCCGTGACTCGTGACGACGTAGCTTTGTCCCTCTCGGACCTCTCGTAGTACCTGGGAGAATTTGCGATTTGCATCGGCTGCTGAAATCGATTTGTCCATGAGATGGCGCCAATAGTAGTAATATCGCCTACTTTAGGATAATATTCTGCAGAAGCAAGGTGTACATAAACGCAATCGACGCGGCTTTATGGCTTCGGCAGCAACAATACCGCCCCGCGCTTGATCCCCCAGCGATCGAGATGCGCGGTCCATTGCTCGTCGGGCGAGAGCCAATGCGCATGGATACGCTCGCCCATGGGCGTCACGACGCCTTCAAGATTCGCGGCAACATAGAGTCCGGCGATCTTGCCGGGGATTTCCTCGCCCTTGGTCTCGACCGTCGTTGCCATCGGCAGATCCGGGCCGTGCTTGCCGTCGATCGGCGCGACATTCACATGCATGATATAGGGCATGGCCGAGCCCGTCAGCTCGAACGGAAACGACTTCGCGGCATCAATGCCATGCGCCGTCGCCGCGTCGGCGATGTAAGCCGCAACGGCGCCCGGCGCGACGTCGCGGTCGACCATGACGCTCTGCCATTGCGCGGCGGTGGCGATCGCCAATAGGGTCGCGCTCTCCTTCCCGGGCGCGGGATGCTCGCCCGGCTTGCCGTAGCTCAGATAGGCTTTGCCGTCGATGATGGTGATCTCGCCGCGCGCCGCGGCGAGCGCGCCGACGCCGGTGCTCGGATGTTTCGCCAGCGCCTCGCCGAGAATTACGGCGGAGCTGAAATCGCCGCGCAGCATCATCAGGCTGAAGCTGCCGAAGCTCTCGACATGGTAGGGCTCGCTCGCCGTATGAATCGGCGGTCTGGCGCTTATTGGCCACGGCTTTTGCGCGAGGGCCGATGACGTCAGCAAAGCGCCGAGTAGGGCGCCGCCGAGAAGAGAGAGCGGGTTTGCCCTCAATTGGGTGTCGCGCCGTTCTCTTCGAGCCATTCTATGAGTTTGGCCGAGAGCGGTTTCGGCTTGCGCGTGGCGCGATCCATGAAGACGAGCACCACTTCCTCGATCGCGTGACAGGTCTCGCCGGTGAAGACCGCCTGTCCCAGGCGGAAGGAAGTGCGGCCATATTTGATGCCGCGGATGCCGACCTCGAACTGCGTGGGAAAGCGCAGCTCCGCCCTGTAATCGACCTCGATGCGGACGACGTTGAAATTCTCGCCAGGCTCCAAGAGGCCGAGCGCCGGGTCGCGCGTGATCGCGACCCGCGCCGTCTCGAAATAGGAGAGGAACACGGCGTGATTGACGTGACCGTTCGTGTCGGTGTCGCTGTAGCGCACATGCTCCGGCGCCCAGAGCTTGTAGGCACTGCGCGCGGTCGCGATAGCCGCCGGCGCCGCGGGCTTCTGCTCGTCGGGCGGAGCCATCACTGGCGCTCGATCACCGCGGCGATGCCTTGGCCGACGCCGATGCACATGGTGACGAGCGCATAGCGCCCGCCTGTGCGCTGCAATTGCCGCGTCGCGGTGAGCGCGAGCCGCGCGCCCGAGGCGCCCAAGGGATGGCCGATGGCGATCGCGCCGCCATTAGGGTTGACGCGATCATCGCCGTAATCGATCCCCATCAGCTTCAAGCAGCCGAGCACCTGGCTCGCGAAGGCCTCGTTGAGCTCGATCACGTCGATATCCTTGAGCGTCAGCCCCGCGCGCTCCAGCGCCTTTTGCGACGCGGGGACGGGTCCGAGCCCCATGACCCGCGGCGCAACGCCGGCAACCGCTGCAGAGACGATGCGCGCGAGCGGCTTGGCCCCGGCTTTCTCGCCCGCTTTCTTGGTGCCGATGATGAGGGCAGCGGCGCCGTCATTGATGCCCGAGGCGTTGCCGGCGGTGACGACACCGTCCGGATTGAGCGGCTTCAGTGCCAGCAAGCGCTCGAGCGTCGTCTCGGGGCGCGGATGCTCGTCTTGCGCCACCACATTGACGGCACCCTTCTTGCCGCTCGCGACGCTCACCGACAGCAGCTCCTTCTCGTAGAAGCCCGCGGCCTTGGCCTTGGCATATTTCTCCTGCGAGGCGAGAGCGAAGCGGTCGCTCTCCTCGCGCGTGATCTGATGCTCGCGCGCGACATTGTCGGCGGTCTCGGCCATGGTGTCCTTGCCATAGGCCTTCTCGACCTTTGGGTTGGCGAAGCGCGCACCGATCGTCGAATCGAACATGCGAAAGTCGCGCTGATAGGGCGCCTCGGATTTCGCCATCACGAAGGGGGCGCGGCTCATGCTCTCGACGCCGCCGGCGATGAAGAGCTCGCCCTGGCCGCTTGACGCGGCGCGGGCCGTGTCGAGCACGGCTGCCAAGCCGCTGCCGCAAAGCCGGTTGACAGTGAGTCCGGCGGTCTCGATCGGCAGGCCCGCGAGGAGCAGCGCGTGGCGCGCGACGTTCCGTGCATCCTCGCCCGCCTGATTGGTGCAGCCGATCACCGTGTCCTCGTAGTCCTGCGGCTTGAACGGATTGCGCCCAACCACTTCCTTGATGACGCCCGCCAGAAGATCATCGGGGCGCACCGGCGCGAGCGCGCCGGCATGGCGGCCGATCGGCGTGCGCAGACCGTCATAGATATAGGCGTCGA
>CAYMNX010000455.1:0-6560 GCA_964391905.1 uncultured Rhizobiaceae bacterium | reverse complement strand
TTGCTCGCGCTGCTCCTGCTGCAGCCGCTGCATCTGCTGGCCTTGGACGGCAAGAATGTTCTCGACCGCGGGATCGTCGCCCATGTCGATGACATAGTAGCGCAGATAGTCCTCGGCCTCTTTCTGCGTCGCGCGCTGGGTCACATGCCCATTCGCCCAGATTTGGATCTCGCGGCCATGCTCTTCGCGCGCGAGGCGCCGATAGGTGTCGATATGTGCTTTGGTCCCCTCGAGGTCGCTCGGATTGAGATGAAGAAAGGCCATATCGGCGTATTTGGCGGCAAAGTCACGCCCCTTTCCCGAGCTGCCGGCATTCATCAGCGGCGGGAACGGCTTCTGGATCGGCTTCGGCATGGCGAAGCCCTTTCGGATGCGCAGGAACTTGCCCTCATAGTCGAACTCATCCTCGCGCGACCATAGGAGCTTCATGATATCGATCCATTCCGCGGCATATTCATAGCGCATGTCATGCTCCATGATATCGCGGCCGAACATCTCGAGCTCGGGCGCAAACCAGCCGCAGACGATATTGAGCGCAAAGCGGCCGTTGCTGATATGGTCGACGGTAGTTGCTTGCTTCGCCGCCATCACAGGATGGACCGTCGGGACATGCGAGGTGGTGAGAACGCCGATCCGGCTCGTCGCCTGAGCAACGCCGGCGGCCCAGGTGTAAGTGTCGAAATTCGTGCCGTTGAAGTTGGTCTCGCCGCCGAAGCCTTTCCAGCGCGCGACCGGTACCAGCGCCTCGTAGCCGTGGCGATCGGCCGTCTGGGCGATCGCCAGCGTCTCTTGCCAAGTCGCGCGGAACCGTTCCTCGGCCTTGGTGATGGTGCAGCCACTGCTGACATTGACGCCGAAGAGCCCGAGCTTCAGCTTGTTGCCGCCGAAAAGCGGATTGGTTTCATTGTGTGAATTATCGCCCATTTTCGTCACCCGAAAGCGCTCCCTTTCGCTTGCCCGCGTCTATTCAGCGTCGTTGCGATGGCATTGCAAGCAGAAAATTGATTATAAGGGACTCCTATATTCGTTCATCGCTTCAATCGACGGTTGCTCCGATGTGTTTCTTCCGCGCCTTGATTTTCATTGCCGTGCTCGCGGCGATCGGAGCCGGCGCGGCGCCGAGGGCGGCGGCGCGCGTGATCGAAGTCGGTCCGAAGCGCGATTTCAAGCTGCCGAGTGCCGCCGCGGCCGTGGCGAGGAGCGGCGATATCGTTCGCATCGATCCAGGCGAATATTCGGATTGCGCGGTTTGGAGCGCAGACAAGCTCGTGATCGAAGGGCGCGGCATTGTCGTCATTCGCGACAAGGTCTGCCAAGATAAGGCGATTTTCGTGACCGCCGGCGCCAATATCAAGGTGCGCGGCATCGAATTCGCGCATGCGCGCTCGAGCCATAAGAATGGCGCGGGAATTCGCGCGGAAGGCGCCAATCTCGTCGTCGAGAACAGCCGCTTTACCGATAATGAGAACGGCATCCTGTCCGGCCCCAATCTCGGCAGCCATATCCTTATTCGCAACAGCGTTTTCACCGGCAACGGCAAATGCGACCCGGTCTGTGCGCATGGGATCTACATCGGCACGATTGGACTGCTTCAGGTCGTCAATTCGACCTTTCTGATGCAGAAGGAGGGGCATCACATCAAGTCGCGGGCGCTTCGGAGCGAAATCATCGCCACTACAATCAAGGATGGTCCAACGGGCACGGCGAGCTTCTCTGTCGATATTCCCGATGGCGGCTCGCTCGTCTTGCGCAACGACGTCATCGAAAAGGGCCCGCTCAGCGAAAATCACCAGGCCGCCGTTTCCATCGGCGAGGAGAGCAAACGCAATCCGACCAACGAATTGACGATCGAGAGCAACGTGTTCCAGAACGAGGGCGCGCCGACAAGCTTCATCCGCAATGAGACCCTCACGCCGGCGCGATTGGTCGGCAATCGCCTGACCGGCAATGCGGTGCCTCTCGCCGGTCCTGGAACGGTAAACCCTTGATCGGCAATCAGGGCGATAAACGGCGGCGGCCATGCTCGCTTTGGTATAGGCCGCCAAGATTTTATCGAAGAGGTTTGGCCATGGCGCGCGGTCTTAACGAATTGGTTGCCATCGCCATGATAGTGAATCCAAAACTCTTTGGGTCGGTTATCGCCTCCCAGCAGTGAAGTCGCCGTCTCTGCTTTCGCCAATGAGTACAATTCATGCCATCGGAAACCCGGCAGATTGTCTTTTCAACCGAGGAGCTCGTTGCGGCGGTTCAGCTTCTCTACCAGCGCTCGCACCAGCTTTTCCCAAAAGGACGGATTTGGGACGTCGCTGTTTCGCTCGAGAATGGCTGCCAAGTCGATTTAGACATTATCGATATCAGCAATAAGCGCGAACGCGTAACGGTCTCGGGGGCAAAACTCGCCGCGGCCCTCATTCTCTTCTGCATCGCGCGCAAAGTTCCCATCCCCGCGGCAGCGCAAAAGTCGCTTGCCGTCCTGAACAATCGCCTTGCCCTTTGCGTGACCTTGGGCGAGACCGTTGAGGGCTAAGGCCCGCTAAGGCTTTCGCGTGGCTGCGGTATAGAGGAGAGTCGATAGATCCTCCGACGAGACGGCCTTCACCTTGTTTCGCTTCGTCTCGAGATAGCTTTGCTCCTCGACGCGAAATTCGGCCTCGGTCAAGGCGGCGGCGATTTCTTCGAAGTCGAATTTTCGATAGTGCTTCTGTACTTCCTGACGCGATGTGTAGGTCGTGATGAGCAGGCGGCCGCGCTTTTTCAAGACCCGCCGCGCCTCGCCGAACGCCGCCTTCATGTCGAGGTGTCCGATCGCTTCCAAAATCATCAGCACGTCGAAGCAGGCGGACCCGAAGGGAAGGCGCTCGGCACTCGCAGCAACCGCCATGTCGAGCCCGTTGCGCGCCGCGCGCTTCAACATAGGGTGCGACAAATCGAGACCGATCACACGGTGATGCAATTGGCGCAAATGACTTTCCAGTTCACCTGTGCCGCAACCGATCGACAGGACCATCGCCTTCTTGTTGGGAATCTGCGCGGCGATCCAACGCCGCAGCATCGGCGAGCTCACGCTGAAGGTGAAATAATCGCTCCCGCGCCAGCCGCGGGTCCCGATCGTGCGATAGAAGTTGGAATGAGCGGAGGAGGCCCGTTGCTTCGGCATTCAGTCACAAACCGGAATCAGGATCGCTGATTCGCAAAATTTCCTTGGGCGGCCGCTCGCGAGATTCGAACTCACGACCTCTGCCTTCGAAAGGCAGCGCTCGATACGAGCTGTCGCGTTGATGATCCTGTCCTTACTTATGCGGAGCGGCGTTCCCCTGTCAACGGCGTGACGGCGATATCATGTCCCGACAAGTGCGGGCGGGGCGGAGAGTCGGGTCTAGGGTATGAGACCGGAGCTGCGACCGGCCAGCGCCGCGCGCCACCGATCACCGGCCGATGAGCTCGAAGCCCCGCGTTCCTCGGTTGCGCTGCTCAAAAAGCGTGCGTCGTAGCGTGCAAGCTGCTTTGGCGGGATTGCTAGCACCAGCAGACGGCCCGACGCCTGGTGCGCTTGTATATCGGGAAGCCCCCGTCCGAGACGCGACGTTGCAAAGCGTGGCGCTAAGAGGGCGCTGTTGGAGAATTCGACGTCGATCCCGGTCCGGCCATCGGCGCCAAGGCCGCCCCTTGGTCGCAAATTTACGCCTAAGCGGGCAAAGCGAGCGGCGAGAAATCGCGATGCGGCGGCCCGTTGATAGTATCTAACCGGCGCAATGCTTATATGTGTGACCTCTACAATGTGGAGGTGATCATGCTCAAGCGTCGGCTTCTGCTTGCGGTCATCCTGGCGCTCGCATTCGCGTCTCCCTCCTATGCGCGTGGTGGTTTCCATGGCGGCGGGTTCCACGGAGGCGGCTTTCACGGCGGCGGGTTCCACGGCGGCTTTCACAACGGTTTCCGTGGTGGGGTGTTCTTTGGCTTTCGCGGGTTCGGCTTCGGCCGATGGAGACCCTTTTTCCCTTACGCGCCCTACAGCTTTGCCTACGCTCCGTACGGCCCTTATTCTTGGTATATAGACCCCTGGAGCTATGCGCCCCAGAGCGCCTTGCCGCCCCCGCCTCCATCATGGACATCAGCGGGGGAAAACGTCTGGTATTATTGCCCGTCCTCGAAGAAATATTATCCCTATGTGACGAGTTGCTCCGTCGCTTGGAAACACGTGCCGACCACGCCGCCATCCTTGCGAAACCGTGGCTGACACATTGGTGCATTGGCGCTTTCTGTTTAAGGTGTCGTGAACGACACCTGCCTCGGTCTTCGTAAAAGATCGCGATGTTTCGATCGCGCTTGCAAAAAGGGATTACTCTGAAGCGCAGCGTTGCGCTTGATCTGCGCCATGGCCCGCCCCGACATCTGCGGTATCGATATGGCGGGCGCCTTCGCTGCTTTGCCGCATCCGCCACCGCGCACGAATGATGACTGATTCGAGGGCCGCGTTGCTGACCCCGTCGCACCGCATGATCGCGTGGATGAGCGGATCCGCGAGCACTTCGCGAAGCGGCGGCTCGATGCCGGCCCGGCCCCAGGGTTGGCTTTCATGCAGCGCGACGGGCAATTCGGGCCAGACGAAATTTCGTCTCAGCGATGGCACGTCACGACGGTTTCGCGATTCTTTTGAGGGTACGAGGCACACTACCGTCGTATGTGCGGTGCGTTCATTGGTTGATGATGAATTCTCGAATGTCATGGGGCTCCTGGCGATGGGTGAACAGTGAGATTCCACCGATCGCGTATTACGGCTTTGTCTCGCCGGCAGGGAATTGGGTTACTGTTGTAGTAGAAGCAGCGTTCGGTATCGTTTGTGCGATGCGCTCCGCTTCAGGTCCTCTGGACCGGCAGGCAGAACACGTAGCCGATACCGCGTTCGGTCCGGATGATCCGAGGCGCGCTGGGATCAGCCTCGAGCTTACGCCGCAGCCGCAAGACCAGCACATCGATGCTCCGATCGAAGACATCCTCGTGGAGGTGCGTCGCGTGCAGGAGGTGCTCCCGGCTGAGCGGCCGTTGGGGTGCATCGAGAAACGCCATCAGCAGTCCATATTCTCCCTTGGTGAGTGTAATCGGGGCGCCGTCCACGCTGGTCACTTGCCGCGTGCGGCGGTCGAGTTGAAAGCCGCCGAAGCGGCAGCGGCCCCGTTGCGGCTCGCGCGTCGGTGCGACGCGCCCTGCTTCACATCGCCGCAGCACGGCGCGAATGCGCGCGAGAAGCTCGCGCGGCGCGAACGGTTTGGTCACATAGTCGTCGGCGCCAAGCTCCAGCCCCACGACGCGGTCGGTTTCGTCGCCACAATGGGCGGTGACGATGATCACCGGCACATCGGAGCGTGACCGGATCTCGCGCAGCAGGTCGAGTCCGTTCTCTTGACCAAGGCGCGATTCAAGGATCACAAGGCTGGGTTCGCTGATGACGAATTGTCGCACCGTCTCTTGTCGGCCGGATGCCCCAACGACACGCATGTTATGGTCTTCGAGATAGCTGCGGACCGCGTGCTGCATGGCGATGTCGTCATCAACGAGGAGAATGCGCACCGTCTCGTGGCGCTCGTCGATCATGTTTGGGCGATAGGGAATGAGGGGCGGGTGTCCGGCTAGGCCGCCCTCATCGAGGTTCAAAGCGGTCCTGTCATTCATGCGCTCGCTGCCTCGCTTGACATGCGGGAGAAATCCCATTGAGAACGGAGGGATCGCTGTGGCGCAGGACGCTCGCGATCCGACGATGCTCCATCAATCTATGGAAGGCCCCATGATAGCGAAAATGAATTATTCGACTGACATCAAGTCTCGATTGGAATGACGCTAGGACGGCTCTCTTGATGGACGATTGGGGCTTTTTTCTCGAAGCACCTCGCGGCTAATCGCCAGCCAGGCTTTTGCCGCATGCGAGAGATAGGCGTTGCGGCGCCAGATCATCGCCGCGTGCCATTCGGTGTGCGGTTCCGCAAGCAGGACAAGCGCCAAAGCGGGGTGACGGCGCTGTTCAGCAATCCTGCGCGGCAGAAAGGCGACGCCCAAGCCGGCGGCGGCCAGCTCGACGATGAACTCGATCTGGCTGCTGCGCGCGGCGACGGTCGGCGTAAAGCCGCGGCGGCGACAGGCGTTGAGGATGATCCGATTCAGCGCAAAACCCGTCTCGAAGAGGACGAAGGGCAGGCCTTTCAAATTGGCGAGATTGGTCGATGTCTTGCGTGCCAGCGCATGCTCCGCAGGGAGCAGCGCCACCAGCGGCTCGCGCGTTATGTCCTGCCAAACGAATTCCTCTGATACCGGAAGTAGCGCGGTCGCTATATCGATCTCGCCCGATCGCAGAATCTCTTCCAAGCGCCGGCTGTTGTGCTCGACGAGGCGAATGTCGATGGCGGGATAGCGTTTGCGATAAAGCGCGAAAAGCGGCGCAAAGAGGACGCTGCTCCCGATCAGCGGCAAGCCGAGCCGCAGCATGCCGCGCTTCAGGCCGCGCAGATCCTCGAGCTCGGCAATCAGATCGTCGCGTTCGGCGAGCATCCCGAGGGCGCGGCGGTAGA
>CAYMNX010000454.1:0-1634 GCA_964391905.1 uncultured Rhizobiaceae bacterium | reverse complement strand
CGCTCGCCGACGAAGAGCAGGCCGCCATTGACGATGAGGAAGAAGGCCGCGACCGACGGCGCGCCGAAAAGCTGGCGCACGATCTTCTCAAAGATCAGCGCGATGATCACGGCGGGGATCGTCGCGACGACGATAAGCCATAAGAGCCGCCACTGCGCGCGTCGCTCCTCGCCCGGCCCCATGCCGATAAAGGCGAGCAAGAGGCCGATCCAATCCTTCCAGAAATAAATCAGCAGGGCGATCGCGGTGCCGAGATGCAGTACGACGAGAAAGGGCAGGAAATCGGGCGCGTTCTGGTCGATATGCCAGCCGAAGAGCGTCGGCAAAACCACGGCATGGCCAAGGCTCGAGACCGGGAAAAGCTCTGTGACGCCTTGGAGGAGAGCGATGATGACGGCTTGGATGAGGCTCATGTCGTCGGGGGCTTTCTGGTGGGGCGGAAACGGGCGGGGCGGCCGCGCGCGAGGATGAGCGTCGACCACCCGTCGATAACCAAACGCTGAGAGAGCCGCAAGCCTTGGCGACGATGCGCGGCCAGCACCATGTTCTCTTGCCAGGGCAGCAGGCCCGAAAGCACGGCGATTCCACCCGGCGCGAGCGCGCGTCCAAGGTCCTTCGCCATCAAGCTCAGCGGCCGCGCCAGAATGTTAGCCAAGATCAGATCGTAAGGCGCCGCTCGGACGACGAGACGATCGCGATAGCCAGTGCTCCGGCGCACCGCGATAAACCCGGCGACGCCGTTGCGACGCGCGTTATGCGCCGTGACGCGCGCCGCTTCGGGATCGATGTCGCGCGCGACAATGCGCTTGCGCCAGGTCTTCGCCGCTGCGATTGCGAGCACGCCGGTTCCCGTGCCCATATCGAGCACGCGCGTCGGCGGGTCATGGCGCGCCATGGCGTCGAGAGCCGCGAGGCAGCCGCGCGTCGTCGCATGCTCGCCGGTCCCGAAAGCGGTGGCGGCATCGATGAGCAAGCCGATGCGGCCGGTCGGCACCTTATTCCGATAATGCGAGCCGTAAATAAAGAAACGGCCAAGCGCGAGCGGGGGAAAGCTCGCCTGATTGAGCCGCAGCCAATCGACCGGCGCCAAGCGCTCCCAGCGCAGCTCGGGCGGAGGGCCGGCGAGACTCAGCCAAGCAAGCGCAAGACGTGCGGCAATCGCACCGCGATCAGGCGCCTCGGTCAAGCCCTCGACGCGCCATTCGCCGCCCGGCTTCTCTTCGAAGGCGCTGACCGATTCGAGCTCGCCGAACGCATCTGCTGCGGCTGCGGCCGACACCGCATCAGCGGCGGTCACGGCGACGCGCCAAAGCCCCGCCATGGCGCCGCGGGGGCGCCGCTTGTCAGGCTTTTTCGACAAAGCTGTCCATGACCATTTTGTCACCGGCCTTATCGAAAGAGATCGCGAGTTTGCCACCCTCGGCCGAGCGCACCGTGCCATAACCGAATTTCTGGTGGAAGATGCGATCCCCCCTGGCGAAGCCGCCCTTCGATTGGGCGCGCGTTGCGGGTGCGAGACGCGGCGCCTCGGTCCGCCGTCCGAAGAAAGACGCATTGCTTACCCAGGTCTCGGCCATTCCCGAAGAGCGCGGATAAAGGCCCGGCTCGGCGATCGTCTCGGTGTGATCCTCGGG
>CAYMNX010000453.1:0-10616 GCA_964391905.1 uncultured Rhizobiaceae bacterium | reverse complement strand
CGCGCCGGATTTTCGCACGATCGCCGGTGCTGCGCAGACGACGCGGCTCGGCCTTGCTCTGTGGCTAACGAATCCCCATCCGACCATGCCGACACTGGTGCTGGCGCCGGACGAGGCCGCAAATGTCATCGCCTACATTCTCGGCCTGCGCGACCAGAAGGAAGGCCGATCAGATCGCGGTCACTGACGGGAGAGGCTGTTGAGATAGGCGACGATGTCGTCGATCTGCGGGCGAGCGAGGTCGAAATTCGGCATCGGCGGATGCGGCGCCGCGAGGAATGCACGCGCCCTCAGTTGATTCGGCGCGCCGCGCTTTGCGATTTCGGGAAGCGAGGGTGCAGAATCCCTCCCGCTCGCATTGCCATCGACAATATGGCAGTTTGCGCACCATATGCGCGCGAGGGCTTCGCCGCGCGCGGCATCTCCCGCCGCCCATGCGCCGGCTGGCAGCGCCATAGATCCGGCGACCGGCAATAGGCAGGACCAAAACCTGACTGATCTCACGGCCGCGGCGAATGTCATGGCCGCGCAATCGTGATTTGGTCGTCTACCTCCATGACGCCGGGGACAGACCAGGCGGCGCGTTCCGCCTCTTCGCGCTCGAGCCAATTGTCGACCTCTCCGGTCAGCATGACTTTGCCGTCGATGACGTCGACCTTTATCCGCGATGCCTCGATATCGGCGCGGCGCTCGAGCGCGGCGGTCAGCTTCGCACGAACGAAGGCCGCCTCGATCTTGGGTCGCACGACGATGAGGTTGACGACGCCTTTGACGCCGCCAAGCTTTCGCACATCGTATTCGGCTTCGGCGCGTTGAAATGCCCAATCGACTGTGCCGAAGAGGGAGACAATGCCATGCTAGACCTTGACCTGTACGGCGTCGTGGGGAACGGCGACATCCCATTCGAGCAGCTTGATCGCGCGCTGCGCGATCTCGTCATCGGCGGTCTTTTTATCCGCGGCGAGATGAACTTCGATTTCCTGTGCCACGGCGGCGACACCCTTGACGCGCCGCGCCGCGCGCTCCGCGGCCAATTTCTCGGCGAAAGTTCCGACATGGCCAGTGAGGGTGACGACATTGCCGCGCACGCTGACGCCGATATGCGCGGCATTCACCGCCGGGTCGAATTCAAGCTCGTCGATGACGCGCTGCTGTAATTTGAGTTCGTCCGACATGCGATCCTCCAAGAACGTGGTCGCATAAGGCTCGCCGGTTCGATGCCGCGTCGCCTTGACCTGAATCAACCCTCAGTGCCAGGAAGGATGCGGGCGCCATAGATTTGTTCGCCGCGGCCCGGAGGCAAACTCGGGGCCCTGCCGATCCACCTCTCGGCGCGCGCGGAATTTAAGCCGCGCTGGTGGCGCATTCGGACGGATGCAACCGGACCCGCGATTCACGTTGTCCACACGGACGCGACGACACTGACGGCACGCAAAGACCTCGCGCAGCGGGCAATGCAGCGCGAGGAAAAGCGCGATCGCCTGACCGTCTCCGCGCGATATTGCAGCGCGCGTTCGCGAGGCCGGGACTTTTGCAGCCGATTTGGCGGCGGTATCTCGTCTCTAGAGTCGAGGCCCTTTGGTGTTGGTGGCGGCTCGGGCCGGATCGACCGGCGACCAACGCCAGTCCTTCACCTCCGGCATGTCTTCGCCGTGCTCGCAGATATAAGCCTCGTGCTCGATCAGCTTGTCGCGCAGCGCCTGCTTCGCGTAAGCGGCGAGATAGCCGAGCCTTGGCAAGCGGTCGATGACGTCCGATGCGAGGTGGAAGCGATCAAGGTCGTTGCGCACCACCATATCAAAAGGCGTGGTCGTGGTGCCTTCCTCCTTATAGCCGCGCACATGGATGTTGCGATGGTTCGTCCGCCGGTAGGTCAGGCGGTGGATCAGCCAAGGATACCCATGATGCGCAAAGATTACCGGCTTGTCGGTCGTGAAGAGCGCGTCGAAGTCGTGGTCGGTGAGCCCATGCGGATGGTCTTCGTGGGGCTGAAGCGTCATCAAATCGACGACGTTCACCACCCGGATCTTGAGATCGGGCAAGTGGTGGTGGAGAAGATCGACAGCGGCGAGCGTTTCCAATGTTGGCACATCGCCGGCGCAGGCCATGACGACGTCCGGTTCGCTGCCCCTATCGTTGCTTGCCCACTCCCAAATGCCGATACCGGCGGTACAGTGTTTGACCGCCTCGTCCATCGTCAGCCATTGCGGCTGCGGCTGCTTGCCGGCGACAATGACATTGATGCGATTCCAACTCCTGAAGCAGTGATCGGTCACGAACAAGAGGGAATTGGCGTCGGGCGGCAAGTACACCCGCACGATGTCCGCTTTCTTATTGCAGACGTAATCGATGAAGCCAGGATCCTGATGGCTGAAGCCGTTGTGGTCCTGGCGCCATACATGCGAGGTGAGAAGATAATTGAGCGAGGAGATGGGCCGCCGCCAGGGGATTTCACGGCAAACCTTGAGCCACTTCGCGTGCTGGTTAAACATCGAATCGATGATGTGAATGAATGCCTCATAGCAATTGAACAGCCCGTGCCGGCCGGTCAGCAGGTAGCCTTCGAGCCAGCCCTGGCAAGTATGCTCGGACAGGATTTCCATGACCCGGCCGGTTGGCGCGAGATGATCGTCATAGGGCAACGTCTCGGCGTCCCAGGCGCGATCCGTGGCTTCGAACACGCGCGAAAGCCGGTTTGAAACTGTCTCATCGGGACCAAACAAACGGAAATTCCGCTTACCTTCGCTGTTCTTGATGATGTCGCGGAGGAATTCGGCCATCACCGAGGTGGCCTCGGCGGTATGCTCGCCAGGCTTCTCGACCTTGACCGCATAGGCGGCGATGTCTGGCAGTTCGAGTTCACGCCTCAGAAGTCCGCCATTGGCGTGCGGATTGGCGCTCATTCGTCGGTCGCCTGACGGCGCGAGCGCCGCGATATCCGCGCGCGGCGCGCCATCCTCGTCGAAGAGCTCCTCGGGACGATAGCTCTTCATCCAGCTTTCGAGCAGTTTCACGTGGTCGGGCTTTGTCGCCATCTCGGCGAACGGCACCTGATGCGAACGCCAGAACCCTTCCGTCTTGAGCCCATCGACCTCCTTGGGCCCGGTCCAACCTTTGGGCGTCTTGAGGATGATCATCGGCCAGGATGGACGCGCCCTCAGGCGTCCTTCGCGTGCGGTGCGCTGAATCGTGCGGATCTCGTCGAGGACTTTGTCGAGGGTCGTGGCCATAAGCTGGTGCATGACTTTGGGATCGTCGCCCGCGACGAGGAACGGATGGTAGCCATACCCGGTGAAGAGGCTCTGGAGTTCGTTCGCGCCGATGCGCGCGAGGATCGCCGGATTGGCGATCTTGTAGCCATTCAAATGCAGGATCGGGAGGACGGCGCCGTCCGTTGCCGGATTGAGAAACTTGTTCGCGTGCCAGGAGGTTGCCATTGGTCCGGTTTCGGCTTCGCCGTCGCCGACGATGCAGGCGACCATCAGGTCCGGATTGTCGAACGCCGCGCCATAGGCGTGAGAAAGGGCGTAGCCGAGCTCTCCGCCTTCGTGAATGGAGCCTGGCGTCTCGGGCGCGGCATGGCTCGGGATGCCGCCGGGAAAGCTGAACTGTTTGAACAGGCGCTGCATTCCGACGGTGGTCTGCGGGATGTGGGGATAAATCTCGCTGTAGGTGCCTTCGAGCCAGGTGTTGGCGACCACGCCGGGTCCACCGTGACCCGGGCCGGCGATGTAGATCATATCGAGGTCGCGCGCTTTGATGACGCGGTTGAGATGCGCGTAGACGAAGTTGAGACCCGGCGTCGTGCCCCAATGTCCAAGCAGCCGTGGCTTGATGTGTTTGAGCGCGAGCGGTTCCTTCAGAAGGGGGTTGTCGAGCAGGTAGATTTGGCCGACCGAAAGATAATTGGCGGCGCGCCACCACGCATCGATCCGCTTCAAGTCCGCTTCGGGAAGTGCGGTATCGGTCGGCACTGATGTAGTGGCGGCTCCAGACATGGCGTACACCTTTCGCATGATTTCGTCGGTCGAGCTTTCCGGATGAGTGGTCTCCGCGAGAGCTCTCGCAACTCACGAAGGACGCTCTGAAGCGATAAAGCCTATGAGGCCCGCGCCGTTCCCGTGTTGAGCGCCTCCGCGCCCGTCACGAGGTCGATCAGTTCGGTCGTAATCTCGCTTTGCCGCGCCTGGCGCGCATCCTCCTGCAACCGGCCGAGCTTTTTCGAAACATTGTCGTGGGCGGAGTCCATGGCGCTGAAGCGCGCCGCATTTTCGCTGGCGAAGGACTCGACCGCTGCTTCTGTGATGAGCGCAATCACGTATTCGGCAATGAGCTTCTCAAGAAGGGCGGCGGGCGCCAGATTGTGGAGCGGCGGGAGGCGCGTCGCTCTGGCCGCGAACGATCCTAGATCGAGCGGAAACAAGAGGCGTCGCTCGATGGTCGCGGCGCTGCCTTGGCGATAACGGGCGAAGATCGCCTCGGCACGGGTGACAGCGCCTTGCGCAATCGTCTGATAGAGTTGGGCGGAGAGTCGCCGCACGGTCTCCGGCACGCTGGCAAGGCGAGTCGCCATGGGATGAGCCCAAGCTATTTCGTAGCCGCGCTCGCGCGCGAGCATCGCGCCGCGGCTGCCGACGACGAAGAGCATGTCACGATCGCTCATGTCTTGCCCGGCCGCATCGATCAGGCGTTCGTTGAAGCCGCCGACGAAACCGTGCTCGGCCATGCACACGATCAGCACCCGCAAGCCCCGGGATGTGCGCAGCGGGAGTGCCCTTTCAGGGATAAGCCGAAGCGCGTCGCCAATGGCGCCTTCCATGGATTGGGCATAGCGGCGCATGCCGGGAACAGCGCGGTGCGCCTCCTGAACGCGCATACTCGCCAGGGCACGCATCGCGCCGACGATGTCGAGCAGTTCGGTCATGCTGGCGACGTGTGTTTCGACTTCGTTCAGGCGGGTCACGATGAGGCCTTTTCCGTTGGGCGCGGATCATGACGAGTCGGAGCGATCGTGAGCGCCAGCCCGGCAAGCGCGGCTTTGAGCCGGCTGCGCAGGCCCGCGGCGAGAGGCGGCGCCTGGTCGTCAAGCGTCAGCACCTCCGGGCACCGTTGGGCGACCCAATCGCGAAGCCCGGCGCGGAAAGCGCTCACCCGCTCCAACGGGACGTCGTCGAGCACGCCCTCGGAAACCGCCAGGAGCAACGCGACTTGCTCGCCGAGCGGCAGCGGCGCGAATTGCGGCTGATTGAGCACGGCGCGGATGCGCTTTCCGTGCTCGATCAGCTTGCGCGTACGCTCGTCCACCATCGTGCCAAAGCGCGTGAACACCTCGAGCTCGAGGAACTGGGCATAGTCGAGCCGCAGGCTCTCGGACAATTCCTTGAGTACCGGCGCCTGCGCCTTGCCGCCGACACGCGAGACGCTCCTGCCGACATCGACCGCCGGCTTCTGGTCCTCGTAGAAGAGCCGCGGATCAAGATAGATCTGGCCATCGGTGATCGAGATGAGGTTGGTGGGGATATAGGCGCCGATGTTGCCGGCCTGGGTCTCGGCGATCGGCAATGCCGTGAGCGATCCGCCGCCGCGCTCCGGCGACAGCTTTGCGACCCTCTCCAGCAGGCGCGAGTGGATATAGAAGATATCGCCAGGATAGGCTTCGCGTCCGGGCGGCCGGCGCAGCAGCAGCGACACCTGGCGGTAGGCTGCCGCGTGCTTGGTGAGATCGTCGATGACGAGGAGCACGTCGCGACCGCGCTCTACGAAATATTCCGCCATGGTACAGGCCGCATAAGGTGTCAGCCACTGCAGACCGGGCGCCGCATCGGCTTCCCCGACGACGAAGAGACAGCGATCGGGGGCGCCATACTGACGCACGGCATCGATGACCTGGGCAACCGACGACGCTTTCTGGCCGACCGCGGCGTAGACGCAAATCACGTCGCTCGCACGCTGGTTGATGATGGTATCGACGGCGATCGCCGTCTTGCCCGTGCCGCGATCGCCGATAATGAGCTCGCGCTGGCCCCGGCCGAGCGGGATCGTGGCGTCGACCACCAGAAGCCCTGTCGCGAGTGGTCGGGTGACAAGGGCGCGGTCGACGATGACGGGCGCGGGTTGTTCGACCGGGGCTTCCGTCTCTGTCGAAGGTGCAGCGCCGCCGTCGAGCGGCCGCCCAAGCGCGTCGACCACGCGGCCAAGGAGTGATTCGCCGACCGGCACGCGCGCGACCTCACCCGTGCCGCGAACGATGCTTCCGCCGGTGATGCCGGCCATGTCGCCGAGCAGGATGCAGCCGATTTCATCCTCGCCGAGATCAACGGCGAGACCGCGCGCGCCGCTTTCGAAGACGAGGAGCTCATCGAGCCGGGTATCGGGGAGGCCCGTCACCATCGCGACGCCGTCGCCGATCTGGGCGACACGGCCGATGTGATCGAGCCGCGGCGTGATCCGCATGCCCCCGACGTTCTGTCGGGCTTGGCTCGCCCACGCCTTGAGGTCGTCAGCGATCGCCATGTGCCTCGATCTCCGCACGCATGGTGGCGAGCGCGCTCTGCCAGGAAAAACGCAGAACGGCGTTGGGGAAATGCAGCTCGGCGCCGGCGATGAGACGAGGATCGGCCTCGAAGGCAACGGCGACCCGATCGCCCAGTGTTTGCTTGAGCTGACGGCGCCAAATCTCGGCCGTGTCGGTCGGCAACGCGGCTGCCGTCACCACCTTGAGCGGCGCGCCGTTGACGAGCTGGCTGACAAGTCCCTCCTGCTCCGCTTTCGGGAGGGAAACGAAATGCTGCTGGATGCGGTCGAGCCATGCCCTGGCGCGCAATTCCGCCGGTGCTTCCATGAGCAGCCGGCGTGCCATCGCGTCGGCGAGATCGAGCGCCATCCTGCGCGTCGCCGCGATGGTTTGGTCATGTTCGGCTGCAATGGTCTTGCGGGCGGCCTCAATCAAAACCCCCGCTTCGCGTTCCGCCTGTGCATGACGGGCCGCCGCTGCGGCTTCCGCCTCGGCCGCGGCGGCTTTCAGCGCAGCCGCCCGTTCGGTCGCGATCTGGGCGCGCTCGGCTTCGATCGCTCTGAGCGCATCCTTCGCTTTTGTATCCATCGCTTGCGCATCGGCGTAGTTCTTCTCGATCTCGGCGCGGCGCGCATCCACCATCCCCAGAACGGGCTTGTAGAGAAAGCGGTGCAGCAGCCAGACAAGGATCGCGAAGTTGGCTGTCTGCAGCACGAGCGTCGACCAATCAAAGTGCATGATCAGCTAGCGTAGGGATTCGCAAACAGCAGCAGCAACGCCACGACCAGACAGTAGATCGCCATGGTCTCGATCATGGCCAAGCCAACGAAAAGCGTGCGGGATATCGTGCCGGCCGCTTCCGGCTGTCGTGCGATCGCATCCATGGCGGCGGCCACGGACCGGCCTTCGGCGAGCGCTGGGCCAATCGAGCCGATCGACACGGCGAGCACGGCTCCGATGATGCTAATGATCTTTGCATCCATAGATCCTCCTTAGCCTCGCTCGACCTCGCCGACGGCGGCGCCGATGAAGACAGTTGCCAGAACAGTGAAGATGTAGGCCTGCACGATTCCGACGAGGATCTCGAGGGCCATCAGCGGAATCGGCAGAAAGAGGCCGGCGAGCGCAACGACCATGGCGATGACGAACTCGCCGCTCATGACATTGCCGAACAGCCGGATCATCAGCGAGAAGGTGCGCGTGATCTCGGAGACGATGTTGAGCGGCAACATGATGAGCTTTGGCTCGGCGAAGCTCTTGAGATAACCCAGCGGCCCTCGCGCGCGAACGCCGAAATAATGGACCGCGCAGAACACGATCAGCCCGAGTGCCGCCGGTGTTTCGAGCTTGGCGGTTGGCGCCTCGACTCCCGGCAGGACGCCCGAGAGATTCGCCGCGACGAGGAAGATGAAGAGCGTGCCCAGCAACGGCAAAAACGGCCGGGCGTCGTTGCGGATAACGTCTTCGATCTGGCTCGAGAGGGTGGTGACGATGACTTCGACAACCGTCTGCCGCCGGTCTGGATGAACAACGAGCCGGCGGGTCGCAAGCCAAGAGGCCAGGACCAAGACCGCCATGATAGCCCAAGTCGTAACCACCGGACGGGTGATGGCAATAGGTCCGAGATGAATGAGGACGGTGCGCGCGAGTGGAGAGGACGGCATCATTCGGCCCTCCGCACCAAGTGCAACGACCACGTCCGCGCCAGGAGGAAGCCGAGAAAGGTCGCGAGCAGCGGGAGCGCGCCGAGCCGGGCGGCGAGCCCGAGAACAATCGTCGCGCCCGCGAGACGGGCCAGCGTAAGGACAGCCGGACCAATGCGGCTCCGGCCGACGTGGTAGAGGCTGACGGTCCATCGCAGAGCCGCGAAATAGGCAAGGCCAAGGACGACGCCGGCGGCGAGCATGGCCGCGGCTATCGCCAAGCCGGATGGAAGCAGACTGTTTGTCATTCGCGATAGATCCTCCTCCAGGCGAGGGCACACCCCACCGCGAGGCCAGCGACCAGCAGGCCCAGCGTCCAGAAGACCCCCGTGCCGAACTCATGATCGAGCCAGCGGCCGGCGAACACGCCGAGCAGCGTGGGAATGACGATGGTCCAGCCAAGCACGCCGACCATCGCGAGGTTCTGACCGATCGAGCGCTCGCCTTCCCGTTGCCAGCGGGCACGGCGCTCGCGGCGCTTACGGATCGCCTCATCGAGGTGTTCGGGGTGCTTGGGTCCATTGCCGGTTTTCGCGGGTGTCACGGCTCTAGGCTTCGGACCTGGTCCCGCATGGTAGCGATGGGGTTCTGGCCCCCGCTCTGCGGTCTTAGATAACGGACAATCTGGCGTATGGCCGTGAGGTAGAGCCGCTGCGTGTCGGCGCGGGCGGCTTGCTCCTCGTTGAGCTGGCGGCGAAAGGAAGTGAGCACATCGCTCTCAAGCTGGTGGAGGTCGTCGCCCGCGACTGCCTCGGGCGTGGCCACCGAAACGGCGTCGCCGCCTTGCACATGAAACATGCCCCCGCGCACCGCCACGTGATGCTCATGGTTCTCGTCGTCGCGCCAGGTAATGACCGATATGGCGAGCACGGTGAGGAAATCCGCATGTCCCGGAAGGACGCCGAAAGTGCCGGTCTCATCTTCCGCCCTGACATGGACCACATGGTCGGCGTCGGTGATGATCGCGAAGGGGGTTGCCACGGTCAGTCTCATGCGGCCCCCGGTCTTGCTTGCGCCTCTTTGCGCCGCGCCTCCTCGAGGTCGCCGATCATATAGAGCGAGCCTTCCGCCCAATCGTCGGCCTCGCCGTCGAGGATCGCCCGACACCCGGCGAGCGTTGCCTCGAGCTCGACCGAGCGCCCCTCCTTGCCGGTGAAAGCCACCGTGACCATGAAGGGCTGCGTGAGAAAGCGCATCAGGCGGCGCGCGCGGTTGACCGCAGTGCGATCCGCGGCGCTCAGCTCCTCGATGCCGAGGAGAGCGATGATTTCTTGCAGCTCGCGATAATGGGCGATCGTCTTGCGGACGTCCTGGGCGATCCGGTAATGCGCCTCGCCGACGAGGCGGGGATCGAGGAGGCTCGAGGTCGAGGCCAACGGATCGACCGCGGGGTACATCCCCTCGCTCGCCATGTCGCGCGACAACACGATCGAGGAATCGAGATGGCTGAAGATCTCGGCGACAGCCGGGTCAGTGAAGTCGTCGGCCGGCACATAGACCGCTTGGATCGAGGTGATGGCAGCACCGGCGACGGAAGCGATGCGTTCTTCGAGTTCGGCGACCTCGCTCGCCAGGGTCGGCTGGTAGCCGACGCGCGAGGGGAGGCGGCCGAGCAGGCCCGACACCTCGCCGCCGGCCTGGACGAGACGGTAGACGTTGTCGATCAGGAGCAGCACATTCTCGTGTGCCGCATCGCGAAAATATTCGGCGACGGTGAGCGCGGTAAGGCCGGCCCGCCAACGCGCGCCCGGCGGCTCGTTCATCTGACCGAAGACGAGGGCCGTTTGTTTGAGGACGCCCGACTGTCCGAGTTCGAGCAAAAGTTCGTGCCCCTCGCGCGAGCGCTCGCCGATCCCGGCAAAGACGGAAATGCCCGAGTGGCGTTCGACCGTGGTGCGGATCAACTCCATGATCAGCACGGTCTTGCCGACGCCCGCGCCGCCGAACATCGCGGCCTTACCGCCCCTGATGAGCGGCGCCAGGAGATCGATCACCTTGATCCCGGTGTGAAAAATCTCCCGCGCACCGCCTTGCCGGTCGAGCGCCGGCGCCGGCGCGTGAATGGGACGACGCTCGATGCTCGTGGGTAAGGGGGGCGCCCGATCCATCGGCTCGCCAACGGCATTGAGCAGCCGGCCGAGAACCGCATCTCCCACCGGGATCTGAACGGGAGCGCCCGTGGCCCGGACCGCCGTCCCGCGTTTCAGTCCCGCCGCGTTTTCGAGCGCGACGGCCCGAACCCGTTCCGAACCGAGATGTTGCTGCACCTCGGCGACAAGAGGCTCTCCGACATCCCATTCGATGGCGACCGCATCATTGATGGACGGCAGAGCACCTGCGGCAAAGTCGATGTCGATGACCGAGCCGTGGACGGCGACCACGCGGCCCTTTGCGGCATT
>CAYMNX010000452.1:0-2562 GCA_964391905.1 uncultured Rhizobiaceae bacterium | reverse complement strand
GCCGCCACCTTCGCGAAAGGCCTCCTGTGACCGAGCCGGGTCCGGGATAGGGGCGCGGGACGACGGCGCGCCAATGATTTAGGCGCATTTTAACATGCCCTCGGGACATGAGAAGGGCGGGTGGGCGCTGCAGAAACGCCTATGGGCGATGATCACAGCCATGAGCCCTTCACAAAGCCGCGGCATCGCGGCATTGTCACACGGTTCTCGCCCAGGGGTTATCCTTAACATGAAAATTGCCGTACCGAGGGAGCGCCGCCCGCAGGAACGTCGGGTTGCGGCGTCGCCCGATACCGTGAAGCGCCTCGTCGGCATGGGCCATGAGGTCATCATCGAGGCCGGGGCCGGCGCCGGGGCTGCCTTTCCCGATGCCACCTTCGCCGCGGTTGGCGCCCGAATCGCCGCCGATGAGCGCGCGGCGCTCGCGACCGCCGATATCGTCCTCAAGGTGCAGCGGCCGGAGCGCGAGGAGGTGGGCTTGCTGAAGCGCGGGGCCGTCCTCGTCGGCATGCTCGCGCCCCTGCAATACCCGGCCGAGGTCAAGGCTTACGCCGATGCCGGACTTACGGCCTTCTCGATGGAGCTGGTGCCGCGCATTACCCGCGCGCAGGCGATGGATGTGCTCTCCTCGCAAGCCAATCTCGCCGGCTATCGCGCCGTGATTGAAGCGTCGGTCGCTTTCGGCCGTGCCTTTCCCATGATGATGACAGCGGCCGGCACGATCGCGCCGGCGCGCGCCCTCGTCATGGGCGCGGGGGTTGCGGGGCTCCAAGCCATTGCGACCGCGCGCCGCTTGGGCGCCATCGTCTCCGCGACCGATGTACGCCTCGCGGCCAAGGAGCAAGTGGAGAGCCTCGGCGCCACCTTCCTCGTCGTCGATCTCGAGGCGATGAAGCAAATGGAGACCGCCGGCGGCTATGCCAAGGAAATGGGCGAGGATTTCGCGCGCCGTCAGCGCGAGCACGTGACCGAGGCGCTGAAGAAGACCGATATCGTCATCTGCACGGCGCTCGTTCCGGGACGCAAGGCGCCGGTGCTCATCACCAAGGAGATGGTCGCGGTCATGCGTCCCGGCTCCGTCATCGTCGATCTCGCGGTCGAGCAGGGCGGCAATGTCGAGGGCAGCAAGCCGGGCGAGGAGGTGATCACGGCGAACGGCGTCACGATTCTCGGTCACCTCAATTTGCCATCGCATATCGCCGTTGATGCGAGCCAGCTTTACGCGAAGAACCTGTTGGCCTTTTTGGGTCTCATCATCGACAAGGACAAGAGCCTCAAGATCGATATGGCGGACGAAATCGTGAAGGCATCGCTCCTGACCCGGGACGGCGCGATCGTTCACCCGCAATTGGCAGGAGCTTGACGCGATGGAAGTCGGTCAACCGCATGTCTTCGTCTTCTTTCTGACGGTTTTCGTGCTCGCCGTGTTCGTCGGGTACTACGTCGTCTGGCGCGTCACGCCGGCGCTCCACTCGCCGCTGATGAGCGTCACCAACGCGGTCTCGAGCGTCATCATCGTCGGCGCCTTGATCGCGGCGGGCCCGGCCGGCGTGAGCTTCTCGAAGGTGATGGGCTTCGTCGCCGTCACCCTCGCCTCGGTCAATATCTTCGGCGGCTTCATTGTCACGCAGCGCATGCTGCAGATGTTCAAGAAGAAGCAAAAATAAATTCGGGGAGTCTTCCAGTGAGCGCCGATCTTTCCGCACTGCTCTATCTCGTCGCCTCGATCTGCTTCATCATGGCGCTGCGCGGCCTCTCCTCGCCCGAAACGGCGCGCGGCGGCAATCTCTACGGCATCGTCGGCATGCTGATCGCGATTGGCACGACGCTCGCCTCGCCGAACGTCGCAAGCTATGGCGTCATCCTCGCCGGGATCGTCATCGGCGGCGCGATCGGCACCTTCATCGCCTTGCGCATCCAAATGACGGCGCTACCGCAGCTCGTCGCCGCCTTCCACAGCCTCGTCGGCCTCGCTGCGGTGTGCGTTGCCACCGCCGCCTTCTACGCGCCCGACGCTTACGGCATCGGCACGGAAGGCGCGATCGAGCAGGGCAGCCTCATCGAGATGGGGCTCGGCACGGCGATCGGCGCCATTACCTTCACCGGCTCGATCATCGCCTTCGGCAAGCTCCAGGGCCTCATCACCGGCGCACCCTTGGTATTCCCCGGACAGCATCCCTTGAACGCGCTGCTCGGACTGATCCTCATCGCGGCGCTGGTCTGGTTCGTCGTGGCGCAGCCGCCCGCGGCGTTCTGGGCGATCGTCGGACTGTCGCTGCTCTTGGGCCTCCTCATCATCGTGCCGATCGGTGGCGCCGACATGCCGGTGGTGATCTCGATGCTCAATTCCTATTCGGGCTGGGCGGCCTGCGGCATCGGCTTCACTTTGGCGAACAGCCTTCTCATCATCACCGGCGCGCTGGTCGGCTCCTCGGGCGCCATCCTCAGCTACATCATGTGCAAGGGGATGAACCGCTCGTTCAACTCGGTCATCCTAGGCGGCTTCGGCGGCGAGACGGCGGACGCAGCTGGCGGCGACACCGAGCAGAAGCCGGTCAAGCT
>CAYMNX010000451.1:0-2550 GCA_964391905.1 uncultured Rhizobiaceae bacterium | reverse complement strand
CCCGGTTGGCCTTCAGATACTTGCCAATCGCGAGATGAGGGTTCGGGAGCCGCGAGAATTTGAGTGCGAAAATGGAACGCGAAGCGCGCCGCCGGAGCCCTGACCTTAATGGACCATTTTCTCGACGAGAAACAGAGAGATCGCGGGAAAAGCGACGAGAAGCGCGAGCTTCACGAAATCGGCGAGGACATACGGGAAAACGCCTTTGTAGATCGTCCACATCGGCACATCGGGCGTGACGCTCTTCAGGACGAAGACGTTGAGGCCGAGCGGCGGATGGATGAGCCCGGTCTCGACCACCGCGAGCTGAATGATGCCCCACCAGACGAGATCGTAGCCCATATGGAGGATCAGGGGCGTGACGATCGGAACGGTGATCACCATCACGGCGAAGGATTCCATCAGCGAGCCGAGGATCAGGAACATCACCAGCAGCATCGTCATCACTGCCCAATTGGCCCAATGAAGGCCGGAGACCCAATCGGTCGCGCGTTCGGTCAACGAAGACACTGCAACGAAGAAAGACAAGGTCTGCGCGCCGAAGATGAGCGCGTAGATCATCGCGGTGACGGCGGTGACCTCGGCCATGACGCGCCAGAACGCGTCGCCTTTGAGCTTGCCGCGGGTTAACGCTGCGATAAATGCGCCGAACGCACCAACCGCCGCCGATTCGGTGTCGGTGAACACGCCAAGATAGAGTCCGCCCATGACCGTGAAGAAGAGCAAGCCGACGGCGCGGCACTTCCACAATTCGCGGCCGATATCGTGTATTGCCGCGCGCTGCGCCGGCGGGCAGGATTTCGGCGCGATGCGCACATAGAGCCAGACGGTGCAGCAATAAAGGAGGACACAGAGAATTGCGGGGCCGAAGGCGCCCATGAAAAGCTGCCCGACCGATGCCTCGGTCAGCAGCGCGAAGACGATCAGCGGCCCTGACGGCGGCACCAGCGCGCCAAGCGTGCCGCCGGCCGCGACGACGCCCGTCGCGAAGGCCGGCGAATAGCCGCGTGAGCGCATCTCGGGTACGGCGACCTTGCCGATGAGCGAGGCGGTCGCGATGGACGAGCTCGTCAAAGCACCGAAGCCGGCGCAGCCGACGATCGTTGCGTAGGCCAAGCCGCCGCGCAGCCGGCCGAGGATCGTATGCGCGAGGTTGTAGAGATCCGTCGCCATGCCGGCCGTCGCGGCGAAGCTGCCCATCATCAGAAAGAGCGGTAGCGTTCCCACCTGGGCGTTGGTCAAAAAGCCTTCGATGGTGGTGCCGAAGGCGCTGAGGCTCGGCTCGAAGCCGATGAGCAGCGCCGCGCCGACGATCCCGACCAGCGCCATGCTGGCGGCGAGCGGGACTAGCCCCAGCATGAAAAGCCAGAGCGCGAGGAAAGCGAGCAGGACCTCGATACCGGTATTGCTCTGCGCCCAGTCAGTCACGGCATCGAGGTCGATCGCGACATAGATGCCGAGAGCGATCAGAGCGACCCCGCAAGCGGTCGTGATCCAAGTGAAAGAGCGGTGTGCCGGCGTAACTGCTTCCGGCGTGCGATCGGCGATCGCCTGGGCGATCTGATTGAGCGTGACGACGAGCTGAACCAGACAAGCAATCGCGAGCAGCGCCGTCACGGCATAGACGAAAGGCGCTTCCGGCAGGCCGAGCATTACCGTCGCACGGCCCTGCGTGGCGAGTTGGCCCGCATAGGACGCGATTTGCCAGGTCAGTACGAGGAAGAAGGCCAGGAGGAAGAGACCGCCGATCGCATCAAGCCAGAGACCCAACCGCCGGGTCATGAAGCGCGCCAACAAGTCAATGCGCAGATTGACCTTGCTTGCGAGGCCCGCCGGCAGGGTCGCAGCGATAGCCACTGCGAACAGCATGGCGACGATTTCGTTGAGCGCGGGCAAGGGCGAATTGAAGATCCAGCGCAGCAACACATCGAGCACGGTCGCGGCGGCGCCGAGCAGCATGCCCGCCACGCCAATCGAAGCGATTGGCCGTGTCGCCAGGCGACAGAGGTGTTCGAGCTGCGCCAACCCTGGCGCCGCCGCGACGGCATCCGTCCGGCCGATCTCGTCCATAGACCCTTCCCTGTCTAGGCCGTCCTGCGGCGCCTCGTATCGGGCTGTAACGGCGGCGAGCGGCGTTGCGGCTTACTTCGTCAGCTTGGCAATCTCTTCGCGATAGGCCGCGAGCACCGCAGCGCCGTTCGGCGTCCGCTTCGTCCACTCATCGACCACGTCCCGGATGCGCGCTTTCCACTCCGGCTGCTCGGCAGCGGGCAGCTGCGTGACGGTCTCGCCCGGCGCCTTGCCGACGCGCTCGGCTTCGGCTCGGTCATCGTCATCCAGGATCTTGCCGATCGCCGTCGCCCAAGGAGCGCCCGATTCCTTATCGATGATGGCGCGGTCTTTATCGCCGAGCTTATCGTAGCTCTTCTTGTTCATCATGATGAAAGTCACCTCGCTTCCGAGCGGCGCTTCGAGGTGATAATCCGTCACCTCCGCGAGGCGATAGCTCCGCGTCGCCGGCCAGCCGATGACGGCGCCGTCGATGACGCC
>CAYMNX010000450.1:0-4451 GCA_964391905.1 uncultured Rhizobiaceae bacterium | reverse complement strand
CTCGCGAAGCGCCTCGACGATGTGACGATCGAACCGGTAGCAGCCCGTGATTTGATCGAGCGGCCCGGGAACGACGAAAGCGATGGTCATGACCCGAGCGCGCCCTCGAAGGAGGCGGCCGCGACAGGGGATTCCCGCATGGTGACGCGCAGGCTGGCGAGCGCGCCTTTCGTGCCGGGCCCGAGCGCGCCCGCGTCGATGCGCGTCTTCAGCCGGCGAAAGATCTCGCCGGCCAGGAACTCGGTCGTCGTGTTGCGGCCCTTGAACGCGGGCAGCTCGTCGAGATTGCGATAGTTGATCTCGGCGAGCACGCTTTTCAGCGTCTCGAGCGCCTTGCCGATGTCGCAGACGAGACCGTCGGCATCGAGCTCCTTGCGCCGCACTTCCATCTCGACGGCATAAGTCGCGCCGTGAAGCCGCTGCGCCGGGCCGAAAATATCGCCGACGAAACTATGCGCGATCATCACATGATCGCTGACCGCAAGGCTGTACATCACGCGCTCCTACTCGCTTTCGTTACCGCGAAATTGCAAGGCTGTTCGAGGAAATTTCTCCGTTGCGCAAGCTCTGGCCGGACTCCCTTTCATCGTCATGGCCGGCCTCCGTGCCGGCCATCCACGTGTTTGGAACGCGAGACGAACCCGTGGATGCGCGGAACAAGTCCGCGCATGACGATTTTAAAATCTTTGGGTTGCATTGTGAACTTGGCTTCATGGCGAGAGGCTTTCCACGGATATCCTTGCGCTCCTAGGGTGACGATGAGGTGTCCTCAACTCGTTTTCTACTGACGATTCACGCATAGCGCACCAGCTGGCATAGGGTGCCGTCGTTAGAGGACCGGGTGAAGGCCACGGACGGGGCTCACCCCCTCGAGGCGCAAGGCAACATCGAGCACGGTCGATTCAGCCAGCCAGGAAGCGACGATTTGCACGCCGATCGGGAGACCATCGTGACTCGTTCCAAAGCGCATCGACAGGGCCGGCATGCCGGTCAGGCTGAAGGGCGAGGTCGCGCTCATCACGTGGAAGGCTGATACCGTCTCGCCATCCACCACGCGGTCATTGAGTCCATGCTTGGTCGCCGGGAACGGGGTCACCGGACCGAGCAGCGCATCGTAACGCTGGAAATAGGCGGCGAAGCTGTCGCGGAGGCGCTCCACCGCCTGCTCGGCGGCGACGAAGTCGGCGATCGGCGTGTCAGGTGTATCAAGGACCAGTTTGGCATGCCGAAAGATCTCGGCCTCGTGGCCGGCGGTGACCTTCTCGAACTCGGGCCGGCTTTCCATCTGTTGGAGCCGCCAAAGGACGCCGTTGGCATCGGTCTCTTCCAGCACGGGCAAGCGGACTTGTTCGACGTCGCAGCCAGCATCGCTCAGCGCATGCGCCGCCGCCTTCACGGTCGCGACCACCGCCGGATCGGTTGGTCCGAAGAAGCCCGGAGAGGCGAGCCAGCCCACACGAAGCTGACGGGTCGATTTCGTGCCCACGCCCGTATCGAGGCTGGGAGAGCTGATTGAGAAACCGTCGGCACCGTCGGGTCCTGCCATCAAAGAATAAGCGAGCGCCACATCGCGAACCGAACGTGCCATCGGACCGATGTGCCAGAAGCGGCGCGGCACCCGGGGCCAGTGGCCCGTCATCGGCACGCGGCCATGGGTGGGTTTGAACCCAACGATACCGGTATGCCCCGCCGGGCCGCGCAATGAGATCGAGAGATCACTGCCGACGCCGAGTGGCGACATGCCCGCTGCGATGGCGGCGGATTCACCACCGCTCGATCCGCCCGGTGTGTAGTCGAGGTTCCAGGGGTTGTTCGTTTGGCCCGTCAGGAAATTGTCCGTTTCGATCGAATAAGAAAATTCCGGCGGGTTCGTCTTCGCGATGAGGATGGCGCCGGCGGCCTTGAGCCTCGCGACGACCGTGGCATCGGTATCGGGCACGCGCCCTTTGAAAATCGGCGAACCGCGCTGTGTCAGCACGCCCGCCGTGTCGATTCCATCCTTGACCGTGAACGGAACGCCATGGAGAGGACCCAACCGCGTTCCCGACGTGACCGCTGCCTCGGCTCTTTTGGCAGCGTCGAGTGCGCCATCGGCGATCGTCACAATGGCATTCACCTTGGGATTGACCTCGGCGATGCGGTCGAGATGGGCCTGCATGACCTCGACCGGCGAAAGCTCCCGGTGGGCGATGAGCTGGGCGATGCGGCTGGCGTCCATATGAATTATCGTATCGGTCATCTGAGACTCCTCTGCTCGCTCTGCCTTTGGATCTGTGACGGCTTCGTGCAGCCCATCATTTGGCTCGAGCTTGAGCGCGGTATTGGGTTTCGATTCTCGTCGGTATTGGTTCGTCGCGGACATGAGCCCGCTTATGCGGCTACGCCTGTTACGGCTTCGCCCAGCGCCATCATTTTGGCGTCGAGCTTGAGCGCGGCATTGTGGACCGCCTCGTTGCCGAGACCACTCATCAGGCTCGAGGGCTTGTTAAAGACGAGGCGTGTCTTGCCGTCAGGATGCTCGTAGATGGCGAGACGCACCGGCACGTCGAGCCCCGCTTCGATGTCGTGCTCGATCATGGTGATGGCGATCATCGGATTGCCGGCCGTGTACAGGATGAAGCGAGTCGGGCGGCCCTGCTTGGTCACCCATTCGCCATGATCGATCGTAAGAAAGCGCGTGAAGCCACTTGGTCCCAAAACATCCTGGACCCGGCGCTCGAAATCGGCCTGATCACGCGAGGCCGCCGGGATTGAGGCCCAGCCCATTTGCTCGAGCGAGCCGACCTGTTCCTCGAAGGCATGTATCACCTCATCGAAGGGACGATCGGTGACGAAGGTGACATGCTCGACGACGATCTGCTGGATCATGACATTCTCCATTGTCAGGGTTGGCGTTTTGCTCGGTTCGTTCTGCCGTCTGTTTTGAACGCAGCGGAAAGACCGCGATCTTCGGCGATTTCGCGCAACGTCGTCCGCAACGCCGCGAGTTCCGCGGCGCCGAAGAAGCGCTCGAACCGTTTATGGGCTTTGGTCCAATAGGGGCGCCCGCGGGCGATCGCACCTTTTCCTGCCGCAGTCAGCGCGACGGGTCGGCGCCTGCCATCGTGCTCATCGCGGCCGAGCGCGATGAAGCCATTACGCTCGAGCGGCCGAAGCGTCTGACCCAGCGCCGATCGCTCCATCGTCAAGATCTCGGCCAATTCGCTGACCGTCGGCGGCTCGGATGCGCGGCGCTCGAGCTCGGAAAGGATATGGTATTGGGTGACGCGCAGGCCGGACGGCGCCATCACGTCATCGTAGAGCTGTGTCAGCCGACGCGACGCCGCACGCAGTGCCGCGGTGATGCAAGGGCTGGCGGAGCGAGGAGGGCTGCTCATAACGTCGGCTCCATGAATGCCGATCCGGGGATATCCCCGTTATTTCCTAGATGGGAGCCTCCTTCCCTTTTGCAAATCGGTTTTCGGAGCCTTCGGCTGGCGGTCTCGCTGTCGGCCGGCTGCCGAGCGGCCGGAACATGAGCCGCTGGCGGTTTGAGGCATGGCGCCTATTGCCCTGAGAGGACGCTGCCGCGCGATGCCTTAGCGAGAACTGAAGCGGCCTCAACTTGGGTCATCGGCTTCAGCGTTCCGGCGAACCCGCCACCGACCCGTAACCGCTTAGTGATTGCACCGGCGGGCGCGCTGCCTAAGCACGAGCGCCGGCTATCTCAACCATAGCGCACCAGCTGGCAGAGGGCGCCGTCGGGCGCGGTCGCGAGCCGCGCCATCACGTGCGGCAATTCGTCGAGCGATGCTTCGCCGGTGATGAGCGCGTCATAGGCGGGGTCGGCGAGCAGGGCCAAGGCTTGCGCCAGCCGCTCGCGCCGGCTCTTCCGCGCGCGCCGCGCCGGTGCCACCTCGCCCACTTGCGATGAGCGCAAAGTCAACCGGCGGCTATGAAAATTCTCGCCCAGCGGCGCGGCCGGTTGCTTGTCGCCATACCAGGAAAGCTCGATTACCGTCGCCTCGAAGCCGGCCAGCCGCAGAGCGGTCGCGAGTCCCGCTTCGCTGCCGCTCGCATGAAAGACGAGATCGCAATCGCCGGTCGCTTCCGCGGGTGCGGCAAAGCCGCAGGCGAAAGAAGCGGCGAGCGCGGCGCGCCGCGAATCGATGTCGATCAGCTCGACGCGTGTTGCCGGAATCTTCTCCGCGAGCGCGGCGATGAGGCCGCCGACGACACCCGCGCCGATAACGGCGATGCGATCGCCGATGCGCGGCCCCGCATCCCAAAGCGCGTTGAGCGCCGTCTCCATATTGGCGGCAAGCGCGGCGCGCGCGTCCGGCACCTCATCGGGCACCGGAATGACGGCGTCCTCGGGAACGCGATAAAGATCCTGGTGCGGGTGAAGGCAGAAGACGCGCCGTCCCGTGAGCGTCTCCGGTCCTTCTTCGACCATGCCGACCGAGGCATAG
>CAYMNX010000449.1:0-2448 GCA_964391905.1 uncultured Rhizobiaceae bacterium | reverse complement strand
ACGGTCATCCGCAAGCTCAAGGAAGGCAAGAAGCGCATCGGCTACGACATCTTCTGCACCAATCACGAGATCGGCCGCATGCCGCCGGCCATGGTGCGGAATTCGATCCGGCTCATGGGCAAAGAGGTCATACCGGCATTCAAATAGGCGAGACGGGGCGGGATGGGCTTCCTGCGGCGGTGGCTCTCGCAAAGCTTGAGCACGGCGCTGGCGCTGCTCTGCGGGCTTTTCGCCATGCAGGCGCCTGGCTTCACCCGCGATTATGCCGGCGCCTTGCTGCAGATCGCCGCCGACGCGCGACGCGACATCGAGCAGCGCGAAGCCTCGGCGCGCCAATTCTACGGCATTGCCGCGGCGAGCGATGATGCGCTGATCGCGGCGCTGCGAACGCATGAGCCATCCAATGCCGACATGATCGAGCGCTCGCTCGACCGCGCGCGCCGGCTGCAGCAGGCTTATGACGCGATCGAAGGGAGTCCCTCTTTGCTGCGGCCCTTGATCGCGCTTCGCAACGCGATCGGCGCCGAGGGCGCCGATAAGGAACCGATCTGGACCCTATCGCTCCGTACCTACAGCGCGCAGATCGATTTGAGTCTTGCGGCGGCGATCTACGGGCTCGGCGGCGTGATGCTGGGCTCGCTCTTGGGGCAAGCGTTGGCGCAACTCATCGCGCTTCCTTTCCGACGGAGCGACGATGGCCGCCGCCGCTCGCGGCGATGAGCCCCACGATTATTTTTTCTTCTTCTTTTTCCGGCGCCGCCGCGATTGGCCCGATTCCGACATGGCGATTGCGATCGCCTGCTTGCGGCTCTTCACTTTGCGTCCCGAGCCGCTTTTGAGCTTGCCCTTTTTATGCTTGCGCATGACGCTCGCAACTTTCTTCCGCTGTCGTCGGCGCGCCGCCATCATAACGCTCCTTGACTACTAATCCCGCAGGATAAACCGGCAAAAGACAGCGTGGTTCCGCTGCCGCGCTATTTCACAAAGTCGTTGGTGAAGATGGCGTCATAGGAAGCGAGCTTCTCGTCCGGCTTCATGAAACCGGCCGCGATGTTGAGCTCATCGGCGGTCGCGAGCGCCTTGGCATCGAGGAGGGGCGGCGAGGGCGTCGATTCGAGCGTGTTCTTGTAAGCCTCGGCGAGCACGGCCGGGTCCTTCACATTGAGGCGCTTGCCCAAAAGCGCCATCGCCTCTTGCGGGTGCTCGTGCATGAAAGCGTTGGCCTTCACCATGGCGCGGCCCATCTTCTCGCAGAGCGAGCGGTGATCGACACAGAGCTGGCGCCGCGTCAACAGCACGTTGGCGGCGATGTGCGAGAGAAAAGGCGGGTCGACGACCTTGCCGGTCGTGCCATTGGCGATGATGACGCCGAGCCCATCATGCACGGCCTGCTCCACCACCGGCGGTCCGCTCGAGACGCCGTCGATCGCGTCGCGCGACAGGGCGCCGATCTGCTCCGGCGGAGAGACGCCCGCGACGACGATGTCTTTCTCGGGATCGAGGCCGCCGAGCTTCGCGATGAGCTTCAGGTAAGCATGCGGGATCGCCTGGATTGCGCCGACGCCGATGCGCAGGCCCTTCAAGAGCTTGGCGCGGTCGGCGAGCGGCGCCGCCGGATCGAAATGGCGCTCCTCGGCGATGCTTTTCCTCAGCACGATCCAGAAGCCGGTGCGGTCATAGGTGCCGGCGATGCCGATGACGGGTTGATTGCGCGCCGCCGCGCGCGTCAGGGTCACCCCCGAGGCGAAGGCGAAATCGATCGAGCCCGCGATCACCGCGTTGGTCGAGCCGATGCCGGTGATGACCTGCTGCGTCACCTCGAGCCCTTCGGCTTTGAAGATGCCGGCCTCCTCCGCGACGTAAGCGGTCGAGAAGATGAAGGCGACGGCGGGCAGGGCGAGACTCGTCTTTTCCGTCGCCGCGCGGGCGGGGGCGACGGCCATCGCGAGAACGAGAAAAGCAGCAATTGCGGTTTTGCGCAGCGGCATGATTCCTCCCCGGCGGCAGGCGTTTCTTCTCGGCCGCGTCGGCCGGTCATTGCCTGTTCGAGAAGAGCATGCCCCTCTTGCGCTCAGCGGGCAAGGCGGATGCGCGGGCCACAAAAGCGACGAGGGCGTCCCGGTGACGGGACGCCCTCGCGCGCAGAGGAACGGAAAGCGGCGTCAGCCGCAGGCGGCCACGGCGCGGCGCGCCATCACATTGACGAGATGGGCGCGATATTCGGCGCTCGCGTGAATGTCGGAATTGAGCCCGTCCTGGCTTTGCTGGATGTTCTTGATCGCGTCGGGCGTGAAGCTCTTCGACAGCGCGGCCTCCATCTCCTTCTGACGGAAGACGCAGGGCCCGGCGCCGGTCACGGCGACGCGGACGTTGTTCCCGGTCTTGGCGACATAGACGCCGACGATGGCGTAGCGCGACGCCGGGTTCTTGAATTTCTGGTACGCGGCG
>CAYMNX010000448.1:0-3348 GCA_964391905.1 uncultured Rhizobiaceae bacterium | reverse complement strand
TTGATCGTCGTCGAGCTGGTCGCGTCGAGATCCTGGATCGCGGCGCTTTGCAGCAGGGCGTAAAGCGTGTGACGATCGGGGCTCAGCGCCAGGCCTTCGAGACCCTGATTGTTCTGACGCCCGGAGACGGGATTGCCCGGGCTCGGATTATAGGTGACGCCGATCGGCGGGCTGTTGGCCGAGAAATTGTCGACCGGATTGCCGTTCGCGTCCTTGCGCTTCGGGATCAGCGCCTCCGGCGGGCGGATGACGTCGAGCAGGCGGCCCGTCGCGCTGTAATGATAGATATAGGGGCCGTATTCGTCGCTGATCCACATCGTGCCGTCGCCCGGGAGGACGATGCCCTCGTTGTCGACGCTGATATGGCCGTTCGAGCCGACCGGAAGATCCGGCAGGTGGAGGAAGCCCGGCCGCACGCCGGTCGCATCGAGGCCCGTAGTGGGCACGGCGCCGCGGAACCAGTCGTCCCGGCCATGATCGCGACCCTTGCCGCTCAAATCGAGCTCGCTCGTTTCATGAAACAAGATCGATTTCTGATAATGCATCGTCAGCTGATTTTGACTGGTCGTGCTGGCGCCATAGAACGGCTTCAGCGTGACGGCGAAGCGCTGCGCGCGGCCGCGGAAATCGACCGTGCCCTGGGTGTTCCAGCCGCGGTCCGGCACCATGTAGAGCGTACCGCTATAGCTGCCGTCGCGGTTCTTCTTCCAGCTGTCGAGGTCCATCGCCATGCCCGAGCCGATGCCACCCATGGTCTCGCCGAATTGATCGACCGCGTTGGATGGGATGCGGGCAACGCCGACCAGGCCTTTATTGACGAAGGTCGCGCCCTTGAAAGTAACCGAGCTGGACTGGGCCGCCGCCGCACCGGCGAGCACCGCCGCCATTGCCGTGCCCAGGGCCAAGCGCTTCGCCCTCTCGAGCCAGCGCCCCTCGCGCCCACGCGACATTTCCACCATGTGCATCTCTCTCCTCTCCGAATTTCCGATCGCTCTTGCCGTGCGCGTATCAACCGCGCGGCTCCCCCGTGCGAGACGGGGCCCGGCACCCTAGCCCCGCCCTCATGTCAGGATGATGACAGAGTGGTCGCGCGCGTTGGTTCGGGGACGCGGGTTGGCGCTCGAGGACGCGATCGCCGCCGCCAAGGCGAGCGGCGCGTGGCACGAGCATTTTCGGCGCGCACATGAAGCCGCCGCCGATCGAATTCGCGCTTTCCGATATCACGCGCTCAGGCCGCGTCGATTTCGAGGACCTGTGCCACGCCCCGCCCGATTTCGTTGCGGCATGCGAAGCGAGCCGGCGGCGCTAATAGGGCCCGATAACGTAGAGGACCCGGCGCGAGTTGGGCTCGACGATCACGACACGGCCGTTCACGACCGTATAGCGATCATCGCGAAGCGCCGCGGCGTCGATTGTCTGTGGCATGTCGAAAAGCTCGATCTGCTGCGGAACGTCGGCGCCGATTTGCGGCGCCCAGTCCGGCGGCTGCGGCGACTTCGTCATTTGCTCACGCATGATCGTCGTATAGATCGTGCGCTCCTGCTGGGGCGTGACCTGCGTGGTCGGGGTCGAGGTTTGCGCGGCGATCGAACGCGCAGCGAGGGAGCTCAAAAGCACCACGCCGATAAGGAAGCTGAACCTCCCCTGATGCATCGGCCGCTCCGTCGGCTGCCCCAACCTTACGCAAAACACCCGGTGGCGGCGGCGGTTCCGGCCCGGACGTGCGGCGCAGGCGGGTAACGGGTCCCACACGCCATCGCCCGCGTCAGCGGGAGATGGCGGCAGGATCCAATCAGATGCCGCTCGAGGCGGCGTCGAGGCGCGAAGGCGACGGGCTCTTCCTAATGCGTGCCGTGACCGTTGCCGTCATGACCTTGGTCGTTCGCTTCCTTCTCGTCGCGCACGCGATGGATTTGGCCGCGAATCTCGCCTGAAGGAAATTTGGCGGTGTGAATATTGCCGTAAGCGGTGTTCGACAGAAGTGCCGCGGTCAGCGCTTCGAAATCGCCCGCGCTGATGTTTTGCCCCGGAACGGCGAGCACGCTCGCGGCCGTGATCGTGCCGCTGATGCTGCCGGAACTCGCAGGACAAGGCTGCGTGCCGGCCGGGGGATTGGGCAGGTTGGAGCAGAAGAACACCACGATGCCGCCGGCGACGCGGCGCTTGCCGAAATGAATGTGCGCTTGCGTGACGTCCGAGAGACCGGAATAGGTCAAAGTGAAGCCGAGCGTCTGGCTCTGCTGGTTGAGATTGAGGTCGAGCGACGCCTGTCCCTTGGACAGAATGGCTCCCGTCTCACCCGCGCCGAGCGCGCCGATCTCCTCGAAGCCCGAGAATTTCGCGGTGAGTTGTTCCGCTTTCGCCGTCGTGCTCGCAAATGCGAGCGCAGCACCGGTAACAGCCAGCAGAGTGCGAAGCATAGCGACCTCCCTTTTTGGCGACGAATGATGAGGCGGTCGCACGCCCATTCTCGCGCGGCCGCGTCCTTTGCGAGGACCGATGATCGTCGACGAGGATGACAAGTACGAGTTGGCGCGCGCCGCGGCGATCACATGGCGGTGAAACGCCAATCACGTTGCGGTGACGGCGCGCCTTGTTGTTGCCGCAATCTCGGTTGGAACCGCTGATACCGCTTCGCGAGGAGGGAATCAGCACGAGCGTTAAAGGGCGACGCGAGGATCAATCGGCTGCGGCGCCGCCGGGGAGAACGCCGCGCTTCCCGCTCCGGCGGAGACGCCGCGTCGCGACGCCTCCGCCGGCGCGCGCGCCCGCGCGTGCGAGCGGCGCAGCGGCGCGTTCGTGCCTCACATGCCGTTGTGCGATGATGAACCGGAGCCGTTCATCCCGCCTGCCGAGCCGCCGCCCGAAGAGTTGCCCGGCGCGCGGCTGCTGCCGCCCCCGGCTTGGCCCTCGAGCTGATCGAGGGTTTGCGAATCAAGCTGCGCCGATTGCTTCAGCCCGCTTTGACGCTGAAACTGCGAGATGGCCGCGTGCGTCTCCGGACCGAGCTTGCCGTCGACCTCGCCTTCATAAAGGCCTTTGTCCTTCAGCGCTTGCTGCGCGCGCATCACAGTTTGCTGCGAGGTCTGGCTCGCCGCGCTTTTGGCGCTCGAATGGTTCTTGCTTCCCGATGAGCTCGCGCCATGGGTCGATGAATCCATATCGCTTCCCGCGTTGCCCATGCCGCCGCCGCTGTTGCTCGGATAGTCACCCGATGAACTACCGCCACCGGTACCGGTCGTGCCGCTGTTGGGCATGCCGCCCTGCGCCCATGCGCCACCCGCGGTAAGCGCCAGGATCGACGTCGCCAATAAGAGCCGTTTCGCCGTCATGCTTCCTCCTTCACCA
>CAYMNX010000447.1:0-7926 GCA_964391905.1 uncultured Rhizobiaceae bacterium | reverse complement strand
AGCGCCGCGATCTCGTCGACACGCGCGCGGATGAGGGCCGCCATGCGATTGAGAATGCGGCCGCGATCGGCGCCGCGCAGGGCGGGCCAAGGGCCGCTCGTCAATGCCTGGCGCGCGGCAGCGACCGCGATGTCGATATCGGCGCCTCCGGCCTCGGCGATTTCGGCAATGATGCCTTCGGTCGCGGGGTTGAGCGTCGCAAAGCGCCGTCCCGATCGCGCTTCGACCCAGGCGCCGTCGATCAACAATTGGGTCCGCGCCGGCTTGGCCAAGGAATTCATGCTCCGCTCCGCTCGCGATTTCGCTCGGAACGAAAATCGTCGCTGCGATCGCGATGATCAAATCGGAGTTAGACGCGGTTCGATCGGCGTTTCCGATGAGGCGACGCGCCGCTCGGCTGAGGTATCAGCTGGTCGATTTGCGCAGCGATGTCGGTCTCGCAGGCGCTCGCAAGCAGCGCACGGGCCAAGGGCGGAAGCGGCTCGCGACTGGTCGCGACGAGGCCGACGCTGTGCGAGGCGTCGGGCGCGACGAGAGGAAGGGCACGCGTGCCCTTGAGACCGCCAAGGGCGGCGAGAAATGTATGCGGCACGACGCTCGACCATGTGCCCAGGCGGACATGCGCACAAAGCGCCATAACCGAATTGGTCTCGACTGTCGCTTTCGGCGAGACGCCTGCTTCGCTGAAAAGGCGATTGACGATGCGCCGGTTTTGCATGTCGGGCGTGAAGAGACAAAGCGGCAGCGCCGCGGCTTCTCGCCAGGTTACCGTCTCGCGTCCGTCGAGAGGGCTGCCCGGCGAACGCGTCAGCAGCATGTAGCGCTCGCGATAAAGGGGCAGCAGCCGGACGTTTCTGAGCGGCTCGTTGTCGAGATAGGTCAATCCGATCTCGACATTGAAATCGTCGAGGCCGCGCTGAATCTCGATCGAGCTGCTCGAGAGAACCTTGACCGTGACCAGCGGATGCTTGCGGTTGAACGGCGCAAGGATCAGTGGGCTCACCGACATCGCCGCGGGAATCGCGGCAAAGCGCAAGGTCCCCGACAAGCCCTTCTTGAACTCGCCGACGTCCTGCTCCAGCGCGTCGCTATCGGCAAGAATTCGATGCGCCCAGCCGAGCGCGCGCGTGCCTTCTTCGGTCAAGCCGCGAAAGCGCTGCCCACCGCGGTCGATCAGAGGAACGCCGAGTTCGTGCTCGAGCTGACGAATAGCCTCCGAAAGCGTCGGCTGCGTCACATGGCAGAATTCGGCGGCGCGCGCGTAATGCTTCTCGCGGGCGAGCGCCGCAAAATAACGAAGGTGCCGGATGTTCATGCTGAGAAACGAGCGATTTCGTTCCTTTCCGATGCGTGCGAAGAAACCAAATACCGGGGCGCCGGCCGGGTCGCGGGAGCCCGCTTGCGAAAGGACACCATAGCAGGGCAAGCTGAGCGTCAAAGCGTAAAGGATCGCGGCATTGTCGATAGGGACCCGCGACAGAGACGGGAGGGCCTCATGAAAGTCTTTCTTTTCGACTTGCTGGCCTATGGCGAGCAGCTTGAGCATTTGAAGGTGGGCACGGAGCTGCCCTATCCGCTGCCGCGTCGGCATTTCAAATCGGAGGTGGCGGTAGGGACCTATGCCGAGCATCTCGCCGCCTGGGAAGAAGCCGACCGGCTCGGCTTCGACGGCATCGGCTTCAACGAGCATCATTGCTCGCCTTATGGTCTCATGAATTCGCCCAATCTCATGGCCTCGGCCGCGGCGCAGCGCACGAAGCGCGCGAAGCTCCTCATCTACGGCAATCTCCTGCCGCTGCACGAGCCGCTGCGTCTCGCCGAGGAATTGGCGATGATCGATTGTCTTTCCGGCGGCCGCTTCATCTCGGGCTTTGCGCGCGGCATCCCGCGCGAGTATCAGGTGCACAACGTGCCGCTCTCAGAGTCGCGCGCCCGCTTCGAGGAAGCCTATGCGATCATCACCGGCGCCTGGGCCGAGGAAGTGTTCTCCTATGAGGGAAAATTCTGGTCCTATAAAGACGTCGCGCTCTGGCCGCGGCCGGTGCAGCAGCCGCATCCGCCGGTGTGGATCCCGGTCACCGGCAGCAAGGAATCGATCGAGTTCGCGGCGAAGCACGGCATCGCCATCACGCCGGGACTGCGTCCCGGCGGCTTGCAGGAAGACATGATCCGCTACTACGCCAAATGCGCGGCGGCGCATGGCCGCAAGGTCACCCCCGATCATCTGACGATCGGTATCAACGCTTATATCGCCGACAGCAAGGCCCAAGCGGTGAAGGAGAACGGGCCCTACTTTCTCTATTTCAATCGCACGCTGTTCAGCCACGGCAATTTCACCGAGACGAGCCTCGGCCAGGCCGCGGGCTATATGTCGAAGCAATCGGTCGATTACGTGCGGCCCGAGAATCTGCGCGAGGTCGAGCGCGCCCGCGCCGACTACCGCAACATGACGCTCGATGACGTCGCACGCATGGCCGACCGTCTCGCCTGGGGCACGCCGAGCGAGGTGATCGAGCGCATCACCGCGATCGTCGATCGCGCCGGCGCCAATACGATTCAGGTGATGCTCAATGCCGGCGCCATGCCGCAAGAGATGTATCTGGAGCAGATCCGCCGCTTCGCGCGCGACGTGCTTCCCGCGCTGCAGGCGCATCAGGTGACGCGCGTGCCGGTCGCGGAAGAGGAAGTGGCGTAGCGCCAAAAGGAGAGCAAGCGTCGTCGTCTCTGCCGTGTGTGCGCAGACGATCTACAGTCAATCATAGAAGCTCGCGCGAATGGTCGCGTGCCATGCGTCACGCTCATGGGCGAGGCACGCTCGCTCGGCCAGAATGTGGTTGTGATGCCCAATCCGAGGGTGTTTATTCCGCCAAAGAAGAAATGTTTGGAAGAAACGGAAGATGCCCGAATTTCAAGTCCATCTCGTCGGCGGCGTGCCGCTCGCCAATGCCGAAGAGGTATTCAAGACCACCAGCCGGATCCTCGGCCCGGCATTGCCGCGCATTCCCGATGGCGAAGTCGGCCGCAAATGGATGGCGTGGTTTGCCCCGATCATCACCGAAAATCCGCTGCTCGAGAAAACGGACGAAGAATTCCGCCCGCATCCCGGCGGCGATCCAAGCTTTCGTTATCGCCTCCGCCCCGGCGTTGCGCCGGAAGAGGTGACGTTCACGGGCCTGCGTCACGCCGAGATCACGATCGAAAGCTATCAGATATTCAAGCGTCTCAAAGAGAGCGGCGCCATTCGGCCCGAGGTCCGCTTTCAATGCACCTTGGCGCATCCCATTCCCGTCATCCGGCGCTATTTTCCGGAACCGCTCCAGGACGCGCTCGAGCCAGCTTTCGAGCGGGCGCTCCTCGGCGAGGTCAAGAAGATCGTCGATGCGATCCCCCATGGAGAGCTCGCCATTCAATGGGATTGCGCCTCCGCCGTTTTCGCAACGCTCGAGCGTGAAACGCCATCGCGTTTCGGCCGGACGCGCGAGGAGATGTATGGTCCGCTGGCCGAGCGCCTTGCCCGCTTCGGCCGCGCCGTTCCTGCGGATGTGGAGCTGCTTTATCACTTCTGCTACGGCAATTCGAACGGCCGCCACTCCGTCGAGCCGTCGAGCACGCGCGATGCCGTCATCATGGCGAACCGCGTCGCCGCCTTGCTCGGCCCCGACCGGCCGCTTCAGCTCATCCATCTGCCCGTGCCGCGCAATCGCGACGATGAGGCTTATTTCGCGCCGCTGCAAAATCTCGATGTGCCGCGCGCGACCACGCTCGCCCTGGGCCTCGTCCATCTCAGCGATGGCATTGACGGGACGCAGAAGCGGATCGCGGTCGCGCGCAAGTTTCTCGGAAGCTTTGCCATCGCAACCGAATGCGGCCTGAGCCACGTTCCGAAAGACAAGGTGACCGATACGTTGCGTCTCCAGGCGCAAATCGCGGGCACCGCTTGATTCGACCGCGGCAACGGGGCGGCTTTGTTCGGCGGCGCCGCGCCGTCTGATTCCGGCTCGCGGGGGGATGCGTCTTTTGATGCCGAGCGTCTCATTCTCACGAGGCGAGGCGGCGGCTCCCTCGAAGAGCGGTCTTTGCAATGACGAATGAGTCCATCAAGAGGCTCGAGCGAGGAACACGTTAGATGGATGTCGGGACGCTGGCGGCGGCCGGCCACGCCTTGCTGATCATCGTCGATCCCTATCGCCTGCTTTATCTTTTCCTTGGCGTGTGCGCGGGACTCGGTCTTGGCATCCTGCCGGGAATCGGCGGACTCGCCGGCACCGCCTTGCTGCTGCCTTTCACCTACAACATGGATCCGACGACGGCCTTCGCGCTGTTGCTCGGCCTCGGCGCCTCGACAACCACGGCCGATCCGATTTCGGCGATTCTGTTCGGGGTTCCGGGCCATGCCGCCTCGGCCGCGACGACGCTCGACGGCTATCCGCTGACGCGCCAGGGCCTTGCGGGACGCGCGCTCGGCGCGTCTTACATGTCGGCGCTGATCGGCGGCCTCTTCGGCGCGGCGCTGCTCGGCGTCACCCTGCCGATATTGCGGCCGATCATGCTCTATATCGGCTCGCCCGAATTGCTGGCGCTCGCGGTCTTCGGCATCTCGATGGTGGCGGTGCTCTCGGGCAATGCGCCGCTGCGCGGCCTCTCGATCGCATGCTTCGGGATCATGCTGTCGATGATCGGCATCGATCCGCAAACCGGCACGCCGCGTTGGGTGATGAACAGCCTCTATCTCTGGGATGGGCTCCCGCTGGTGCCGATGACGCTCGGCGTCTTCGCCTTGCCCGAGCTCTGCGATCTTGCGATCGCGCGCACGGCCGTCGTTGCGGACGGCGTCGCCATCGACACCAAGACCGGGATGCTGGCCGGCGTGAGGGATTGCCTGCGCAATTGGTTTCTCATTCTGCGCTGCTCCTGGATCGGCGCGGCGATGGGCGCGGTGCCCGGCATCGGCGCCTCGGTCATCGACTGGATCTCCTATGGTCACGCGCTGCGCACCGAGAAAGGCGCGCGCTCGAGCTTCGGCAAAGGGGATGTGCGCGGCGTCATCGCCGCCGAAAGCGCGACCAACGCCAAGGAGGGCGGCGCGCTCGTTCCGACCGTCGCCTTTGGCGTGCCGGCCAGCGCCGGGATGGCGATTCTGCTGGGCGCGTTCCTGATGCACGGGCTCGTTCCCGGTCCCGAAATGCTGACCAAGCATCTCGACATCACCTATTCCATGGTGTGGAGCATCGCGATCGCGAATATTCTCGGCTCCGGCCTTTGCTTTCTCTTCAGCGGCCAGCTCGCGAAATTGGCGACGCTTCGTTACACGCTGATCATGCCGTGCGTGCTGAGCCTCGTTTACATCGGCGCCTTCGAGGGCACGCGGCAATGGGGTGATCTCTATTCGCTTCTGGCTTTCGGCCTGCTCGGCTGGGCGATGAAGCATTGCAAATGGCCAAGGCCACCGCTGGTGCTCGGCTTCATTCTCGGCAAGGTCCTCGAGCGCTATCTCTTCATCTCGATCCAACGCTACGGCTCCGATTGGATCTGGCGGCCGGTCGTCATCATCGCTTTCGCCTTCGCGCTCGTGAGCCTCGCGCGACCGCTGATCGAGGAATGGCGCAACCGCGGCGGCTCGCGGGGGCCGCTGCTTGATTTCCGCACGCCGCACCTCGCACCGGCCGCTCTTTTTCCGGCCGCGCTGGTTTGTCTTGTCGCGGCCATGCTGCTCGATGCTTGGAATTGGCAATTCAACGCCAAGCTCATTCCCATGATCGTCGGCAGCGGCGCGCTGCTTTTCGGCGGTCTCGCCCTGGCGAACGGCCTCTTCGGAGCGCAACGCGCCGAAACGGTCGATGGGGAAGGGCGCCGCGCCCCGACGGGCCAGCGGATCCACATGGATATCGAATCGCATATCGCCCATCTACCGGCTTTTACCAAGCTCACGCGCGGCGGCGTCTTCTTCGCATGGCTCATCGGCTTTCTCGCCTCGATGGCGCTCATCGGCCTCTTGCCGACGGTGCCGATCTTCGTCATCGCCTATATGAGGCTGGAAGGGGCGGAGCGTTGGGGACTGGTCGTTCTCATGGCCGCGGCCATGACCTGCTTCATTTATCTGCTGTTCGATCAGATCCTCGCCATTCCGTGGCCCGGCTCGCTCCTCGGCGACTGGTTTCCGATCCTCAAAGCCGTGCCCAGCATGTAGACCGATGAGAGGGAGATACGCGATGAAGAGAACTATTTTTGGCGGCGCGAGCCTTTTTTTGCTGCTGGCCCTTGCCGCGGCGCCGCCCGCCGCTGCGGACGATACCGCCGATTTTTTCCACGGTAAGACGATTCGCGCGGTGATCGGCTTTGGCGCGGGCGACAGCTTCGACCTTTATGCGAGGCTCATCGCCCGTCACATGGGCGCGCACATTCCGGGCGAGCCGACCATCGTCGTCCAGAACATGCCGGGCGCTGGAAGCCTGACGGCGCTCAACTACGTCATCAACGCGGCGCCGAAAGACGGCACGGTCGTCGGCATGATCAATCCGACGGCAACGATCCAGCCGCTCCTGCAGCCCGATATCGTGCGCTTCGACCCGCGGACCATCGATTGGATCGGCAGCCCTGCCTCCGACTATTATTCCTGCGGCTTCTGGAGCAAGGACAAGGTCACGCTCAAGGATCTGCAGTCGCGTCAATTCATCGTCGGCAGCACGGCCACGACCGGCGCCACCTACGCCGGCGACATGGTCTTCATGAGCGCGCTCCACCTCAACTTCAAGATCGTTCCCGGCTACGGCAATATGGGCGAGCTCAATCACGCCGCCGAGAAAGGCGAGGTGGAGGGCCATTGCGGCGTCATGGCCATGACGATCAAATCGACGCTGTGGCCGACCTATACCGCAGGCCAGTTGCAGATCGCGGTCCGCGCGACGCTGAAGCCCGATCCCGATCTTCCCGATGTGCCGAATGCCTTCGATCTCGTGACCTCGGAGGAAGACCGCCAGGTCCTGCTCCTGCTCGCGGGGCCTTGGTATTACGGCCGACCCATGCTGGCGCCGCCCGGCTTGCCCAAGGAACGATTGGCGAGCTTGCGGGCGGCGTTCGACGCGACGATGAAAGACCCCGCGTTTCTCAGCGAAGCGAAGGAGCTCCGCGTCGGCATCGAGCCGCTGACCGGTGAGCAGATCGCCGAAACGATCCGCAAGATCTACGAGATTCCCAATGCCGTGATCGAGCGCGCCAGGCCGATGTTCGGCGTCGCCGCCAAATAGGCGAGGTCCGCACGAAGGGCCGTCAGCGCGCTCTCGATCACCGCCGCGCGGGCGGCACGATCGCGGCCAGCCCTTCTTCCTCGACGGGAGCGGCGGGCTGCATGCTCGCCGCCTCACCCGCGGCAAAGCGACGCTGATAAAGGCGGCCCAAGCCGACGCAGACGACGGAGACGACGAGGTAGGGCGCCGCGATCACATAGAGCAGCTGCTGCAGCGGCAGATTCGCGGAAAGGAGGAAGCCCGCGACGACCGGCCCCGTGATGAGCGCGACGCGCCCCATGCCGCTCGCGAAGCCGACGCCTTTCGCGCGGATCGGGGTCGGGTAGAAGCTGCCGACCGTGCCGTTGAATGAATTATGCGTGCCGAAGCAGCAGGCCATGGCGAGGACCGCGAAGCTGGTAACCATCGCAGCCGAGAGCCCGCCCGTTCCGAGCACCGAGATGAAGCCGACGGCGGCGAGTGCCGTGACGACCGTCGCCATCGGACCGAACCGGTCAAGGAAACGCGAGAGGATCAGCAGGGCGCAAATCCCGCCCATCGCGGTGAAGGAGACCGTCAGCGAAGCTTGCTGCGGCGTGAGGCCCGCCGTCTCGAGAATCACGGCGAGCCAGCTGTTGAGCGTCATGAAGGTGAGCGATTCGGCGAAATAGCCGACCCACAGCAACGGCGTCACCCATTTGAG
>CAYMNX010000446.1:0-2496 GCA_964391905.1 uncultured Rhizobiaceae bacterium | reverse complement strand
AGCATCGCGGGCTTGCGCGGCTCGGTTGGGATCGGCGCCTATGGTGCGGCGAAGGCGGCGGCGATGCAGCTCGTGCGCAGCCTCGCCTGCGAATGGGGCGCCGACAATATTCGCGTCAACGCCATCGCACCCGGCCTCATCAAAACGGATTTCGCCCGCGCGCTGTGGCAGGACGAAGCGCTGGCGCAACGCCGTCTCGCCGAAACGCCGCTCAAGCGGCTGGGCGAGCCGAGCGACATCGCGGGCGCCGCGGTCCTCCTCGCCTCGCCGGCGGGAAGCTACATCACCGGACAGACGATCATTATCGATGGCGGCGTCACGATAGCGGGTTGACCGGCGCCGCGGTGTTTTCTAGCTTCGCACCGTCGCATGAGTTCTCCCCCGAAAAAGCTTGTGATTTGTACCACCGCGGATGTCGCCGAGGGCGAGTTCGCGACGCGAATCGTGGTCGATGACGTGGCCTATGCGGTCTACCGCCTGGGTGAGCGCTATTACGTCAGCCAAGACATGTGCAGCCACGGGCCGGGCTCGCTCGGCGAGGGCGCGATCATCGGCGAAGAGATCGAGTGCCCCTTCCATCAGGGGCGCTTTCACATCCCGACCGGCAAGCCGACCTTGCCGCCCTGCACCGACCCGGTCCGCGTCTGGACCGTCCATCTGGACGGCGACCAGATCTGCATCGATCCCGACGAGCCGCCGCCGAGCGGCTAGATCGAAGCGGGCTCCGGCATCTGCTTCGGCAGCTCGGCCGCTTCGCTGAGGCGCCGCCAATTCTTGGTGGGACGGCCGCTGCGGATCGCCTCGATCTCGCGCAGGAAGATCTTGCGCAGCAGCGCGATTCCCGCATCGGAGCGGCCGAGCCACTCATCGCTGCGATCCGCGATCCGTCCCTGGCCCATCGCCGCGACATAGTCTTGTGCGCTGGTGAGTTGAATCAGCGGATCTTCGGGGTAGCGATTTTCCTTGAACAGCGCCTCGTGATGATCGGCGGGATTGTAGTCGCCATAGGCCGCGAAGTATTCCGCGATGCGTTGATCCGCCGCGGCGCCGCCCGAGGGAATGCCATAAGCGACGAAGCGGGTCGTCGTCTCATCGTCATTGGGCACGACCCAGTGGCCGACATCGATCCACGGATCGGTTTTCTCGAGGCCCGGCACGATGATGTGATTGGCATTGGGGAAGGTCCAGTCGCTCACCCGGACGTTGTTTTTCGATCGTGTCGCGATTTGGCGGATGCCGGCCTCGGTCTCGAGATATTCGAGCTCGGGGATGGCCGGCGAGACGGCCTGGCCGAACACGCCGACGCGGCCCGCCTGATGAACGAAGCTCACATGAACGGCATCGAGCGAATTCTCGACCTGCTGCAGCCAGTTGCAGGGCCAAGTCTCGGCGCGCGCGAAATTGAGGCCGTTCGGCCGCTCGAACGCATCCTTGCGAAGGAGGTCGAAATCGGGTGCGGGGCCATCGCCGAGATAGGCGAAGATGAGACCCGCATAGTCGCGCACCGGATAGCCGCCAATCGATATGCCCGGCCGCGCCTCGTCCTTCTCGGCGGGTCGAAACGTGCATTGGCCCGAGCCGTCATATTGCCAGCCGTGATAGATGCAGCGGATTTCCTCGCCGACGACCCATCCGGTATGGAGCAGCGTCTTGCGATGGGCGCAGCGCGCGCCGATGAGATGAAGGCGGCCGCTCTCGCCGCGATAGAGCGTCAAATCCTCGCCCAGCACGCGAACGAATTTCGCGGTACGCGGCCTTAGATCATTCGCGAGCGCGATCGGATGCCAGAACTTCCGCAGCAGCTTGCCCATATCGGTGTTGGGGCCGCAATGAACCAGCTGGTTCAGCCGCTCCGCCCTTTGCTGGCGCCGTTCGTCCTGGTTCATCATGTCATCCCTCCTTTTGAACGCCGTCGCGTGATCAGCGGATGAGCTTGCCGCGCGGCTCGCCATATTCGGTCAAATCGATCGCACGGGCGTAGTCGTGGATATTGACGCCGGTATGATCGCCCGGACGCCAGGTCGGATATTTGAAGCGCAGGCCGCCATCGACCGGTATGTCGACGCCGGTCAGGAAGCTCGATTCATCGGCGGCGAGAAACAGCGCGGCCCAAGCGAGATCGGCGGCGCGCGGGAAGCGCTCGAGCGGAATCATCTTGAGATAGTCGTCGCGCGAATAGAAGGAGGGTCGCGGCGGCGGCGTGAAATTCGGATCGAAGATCTCGTCGCGCATATTGGTCCAGAGCTGATGCTCCATCGCGCAAGGCGTAATGGTATTGACGCGGATACCGTAATGAGCGAGGTCCATTGCTGCGGAGCGCGCGAAATTCAAGAGCGCCGCCTTCGCCGCGCAATAGGCCGCTCCCGCCGCTTCGCCGAAGTGCGCCGCGGTCGAGAGCAGATGAATGATGCTGCCGCGGCGACCGGCCGCGACCATCGCGCGCGCGGCATGCTTGGTCGTGAGCATGCCGGCCGTCGGAAAGCTCGACAGCGCCTC
>CAYMNX010000445.1:0-8329 GCA_964391905.1 uncultured Rhizobiaceae bacterium | reverse complement strand
CGCATGTTGCTGATTGTCTTTTTGCCACTTGTCGCGGTGGTCGGAGGCGTGCTGTGGTACCTCGTCTCGGGACGCTACGTTTCGACCGATGACGCCTATGTCCAAGCCGATATGGTGGCGATCAGCAGCAATGTTCCCGGGCGCGTCGTCGCGGTCGAGGTTCATGACAACGAGTATGTGAAAGCCGGGCAGGTTTTGATTCGGCTCGACGATCGCCCCTACCGGATCGCGGTCGAGCGCGCGAAGGCGCAGCTCGCCAATGCCCGGCTCCAGATCGACGGCCTGCGTGCGACCTATCGCCAGAAAATGGCGGAGCTGCAGGCAGCACAGGACACGCTGGCTTTCCAGCAGCGCGAGTTCAACCGCAATCAGGCGCTGATCGGCTCGCATATCGTGTCGCAGGCTCAGTTCGATAATGCGAAAAATAAATTCGACACGGCGCGGCAGCAGGTCGCGTCCGAGCAAGAGCAGATCGCCAATACTCTCGCCAGTCTTGGCGGCGATCCGAATACCGCGACCGACCAGCATCCGATGGTCCAGCAGGCGCAAGCCCAGCTCGATCAAGCGGAGCTCGATCTGTCCTACACCGTCATCACGGCGCCCGACAACGGAATCGTTACCAAGGTCGATAAATTGCCTGTCGGCAACTACCTCAACGCGGCGACCCCCGCTTTTTCACTGGTCGAAACCGACCATGTCTGGGTCGAGGCGAACTTCAAGGAGACGCAGCTCACCCATATGGCGCCGGGCCAGGCCGTGTCGATTTCCGCCGATACCTATCCGGGCACCTCGTTCACGGGCCATGTCGGCAGCGTCAGCCCCGGGACAGGATCGCAATTCTCGGTATTGCCGCCGCAGAACGCGACCGGCAACTGGGTCAAAGTAGTTCAGCGCCTGCCGGTGCGCATCGATTTGGACCGCCAAGAACAGGGCCAGCCGCTGCTGCCGGGCATGAGCGTCACCGCCGATGTCGATACCGGCTATAAGAGCCCGCTCCTGACGGCGCTCGGCTCGTTCCTCGGCGAGGCAAACGCAAAACCGGCGCGATGAGCGAGCTCGCACAAGCCGCGCCGAAGCGCGGTCTCATCACGACCTTCGTAATGCTGGCGTCGATCATGCAAGTGCTCGACACCACGATCGCGAATGTCGCGCTGCCGTACATGCAAGGCGAATTGGCGGCGGCCCAGGATCAGATTACCTGGGTTCTCACCTCCTATATCGTGGCGGCGGCGATCATGACGCCAATGACCGGCTGGTTGGTCGCGCGCTATGGCCGGAAATCGATCTTCCTTCTTTCCGTCGCGGGATTCACGCTGGCCTCGGTGCTGTGCGGCATGGCCGCGACCCTGACCGAGATGGTGTTGTTTCGCATTGTTCAGGGGGTGTTCGGCGCCGCGCTCGTGCCGCTCTCGCAGGCAGTGCTTCTCGACATCAATCCCCCGGAAAAACATGGCTCGGCGATGTCGCGCTGGGGTACTGGCATCATGGTGGCGCCGATCTGGGGGCCGACGCTCGGCGGCGGTCTGACGGATAATTATAGCTGGCGGTGGGTATTCTATATAAACATGCCGCTCGGGGTGATCGCGCTGCTCGGCATTCTCGCCTTCGTTCCCGAGACCAAGACCAATCGCAACCAGTCCTTCGATCTCTTTGGTTTTGCGTTCCTCAGCCTTGCCGTCGGCGCGTTTCAGATGTTTCTCGATCGCGGCGAGCAGAAGGATTGGTTCGGCTCGCTCGAGATCGTCATCGAAGCCGCGGTCGCGGCGCTTGGCCTCTGGATCTTCGTTTCGCACACCCTGACGGCGGAGCGGCCGTTTCTCAACCTCGGCCTTCTCAAGGATCGAAATTTCATCGCCGGCAATATGTTCATGTTCGTGGCGGCCGCCATTATGTACGCCTCGCTCGCCTTGCTGCCGCCGATGCTCACCCTCCTCGATTTCCCGATCGTCACGAGCGGGCTTTTGCAGGTGCCGCGAGGCGCGGCGATGATGGTCGGAATCATGGTCGCGGGACGCCTCGTCGGACGGTTCGACGTTCGTGCTCTGTTGGGGGTCGGTCTGCTGTCGACCGGCTTTTCGCTGTGGCTCATGACCGGGTTCACGCCGGATATGAACATGCGGCCCATCATCGTCGCCGGGCTGATCCAGGGCATCGGGCTCGGCTTCTTGTTCGCGCCGATCAACGTCGCGACCTTCACCACCTTGCCACCGAAACTGTTGACCGAGGGAACCGGCATTTACAGCCTTGTTCGCAATATCGGCAGCAGCATAGGCATCTCGGTCTCGGAGACCTTGCTCGATCAGAACATCCAAGTGAACCACTCGACGCTGGCGCAGAGCATCACGCCGTTCAATGCGGCGCTCCAGCAGCCGGTGGCGCAGCAGTTTTGGCCGCTGACGACGGTCCATGGATTGGCGTCGCTCGATCAGATGGTGAATTTCCAGGCGGCGATGATCTCATATATCGACGATTTCAAATTCATGATGATCATCTGCCTTGCGGCGCTGCCGCTTCTGCTGCTGTTGCGCCCCGGCCGACCGGCGGGCGGCGCTAAAATGGTGGTCGCGGAGTGAGTTCTCCGCCGCGCGCGACGGGCTTTCGAAGTCAACGCCAGGACATGGCCGCACGGACGGGCAGGTGGTCGGAGGCGATGCGCGCGAGCTCCGAGCTATGGACATCGATACCGGTAAGGCAGGCGGCATCGGCGCCCACGATGCGATCGAGCGCGAAGAGCGGCCGGACCGACGGAAAGCTGCGCGGGGCGGGCGCGGGCTGGAAATGCGCGAGCAGCTGGTCCAAGCTGTGCGATCTTGGCCGCCACTCGTTGAGATCGCCGAGCAGCAGCGTGCCCTTCGTTTTCACTTTGTCTGACTCGTTGGCAAGGATGGAGGACAGCACGCCCGCTTGATAGCGCCGCTCGGCGCGGCGCAAGCCAAAATGCGTCGCGATGACGCGCACGGGATAGCCATCGGCGATGACGGTCGCGTCGATCGCGCCGCGCGGCTCGCGCGCCTCGAAGCTGATGTCGTGAAGGCGCAGCTCGCTGATGGGATGTCGCGTCAGCAGCGCGTTGCCGAAATTGCGGCGATGCGTTCGCAAGCTGATGCCGGGCGTGCAATGATGCCCTGTCGCTGCGGCGAGGAACGCCCACTGATCGAGATAGCCGCTGACCCGCTGTTGGGCGTCGACCTCTTGCAAGGCGATGATGTCCGCACCGATCTCGTTGATGACATTTGCCACGCGCTGCGGGTCGAGCCGGCCATCGGCGCCGACGCAGCTATGAACGTTGTAAGTCGCGATCACCACCATCCTGTCTCGACACTTCACAAAACTGCGGTTTCAGAAAACATTTAGGACGGCACGAGTCCTGTTGCGAGGTCGGCGTGCATGCGTTCGTCGAAACGACGAGCGGCGTCGAAGGTTGCGTCAACTTTATAATAACGGCAGCGACACGGCAGCGACGCTGCGCGCGATCCGAATGCTCGTCGCCATCATAGGCTTGTCATGGATCGGGCCGAGGTTTAGCCTTTCGACAAAGGACGAGCCAAGTCCAATGGAACGATGAAGTGGAGGAGGCGCATCATGCGGCGGCAGCGCTATCGGTCGCTCAGCTTGACGTATGGTCTGGCAGGCGTTCTCGCTTTCTCGCATCTCGCCCTCGTGCACGCGCCGGCACGCGCGCAGACGGTAACGCGCGCGGTGCCGCAGCTCAAAAACAACGAGATCGCCGGCGTTGTTACAGGCCCGCATGGACCCGAAGCCGGCGTCTGGGTGATCGCCGAGACCACTGAGTTGCCGACGAAATTCGCAAAGATCGTCGTGACCGACGATCGGGGCCGTTATCTCCTGCCCGACCTGCCGACGGCCGATTACAGCGTCTGGGTACGCGGCTATGGGTTGGTCGACTCGCCGAAGCGTCACGGCGTGCCGGGACGACGCCTCGATCTCACCGCGGTTCCCGCGCCCAACGAAGCGGCGGCCGCGCAATATTATCCCGCGATCTACTGGTACTCGATGCTGAAGATTCCGGAGGCGAGCCAGTTCGGCGGCAAGAGCGCCATACCGGCGCCGGTGACGCAGCAAGAGTGGATCACCACGATCAAGAATCGCGACTGCGTCGGCTGCCATCAGCTAGGTCAGCTTGCGACGCGCACGATTCCGGCCGCCTTCAGCGGCATGCCATCGGAGCAAGCCTGGATGCGTCGCGTCCAATCGGGGCAGGCGGCGGAATCGATGATCAACCCTCTGGCCGGCAAGCTCGGCGGCGTTCCCTTCAAATATTTTGCCGATTGGACGGATCGCATCGCCAAGGGCGAGCTGCCGCATGCAAAGCCGCCGCGCCCGCAGGGTGTCGAGCGCAACATCGTCATTACCGAATGGGAATGGGGCAGCGCCAGCACCTATCTGCATGACGAGATCTCGACCGACAAACGAAATCCGACCGTCAACGCCTATGGGCGGATTTTCGGCTCGCCCGAATACTCGACCGACGATATTCCAATCCTCGATCCTAAGAGCAATACGGTCACCACTTTCAAGGTGCCGGTGCGCGATAAGGACATGCCGGAATCACTTGGTCCGGGGCACGCCGCGATGGAGAAGCCGATGGCGCCCTCGGCCTATTGGGGCGATCAGAAGATCTGGAGCAACCGCATCAACAATCACAACTCGATGTTCGACGGGCAAGGCCGGCTTTGGCTCACCGCGGCCGTCCGCGGCGTCGCCGATCCCGATTTCTGCAAGAAAGGCTCGGACCAGCCCTCGGCACAGCTTTTTCCGCTTCAGCAGAGCCACCGCCAGCTCGGGATGCTCGATCCCAAGACGATGAAGTACACCTTCGTCGATACGTGCTTCGAGGACCATCATTTGCAATTCGGCTTCGATGCCGACGATACGCTGTGGATGAGCGGCGGCGGGCCGGTGCTGGGCTGGCTCAACACGAAGACCTTTGATGAAACCGGGGACGCGGCGAAAGCGCAGGGCTGGACCGCCTATGTGCTCGATACCAACGGCAACGGTAAGCGCGACGATTATGTCGAGCCGAACCAGCCCGTCGATCCGAGCAAAGACAAGCGCATCAATGGCGGGTTCTATGCGGTCATGCCGAGCCCGGCCGACGGTTCGATCTGGGGCACGGTTGGCGTGTTCGGCGGCGCCGGCGGCGTGGTGCGCGTGGCGCTCGGCAATGATCCGCCCGCGACCGCGATCTCGGAAGTCTACAATGTGCCACTGCCGGGCTTTGGTCCGCGCGGCGGCGACATCGACAGCAAGGGCGTGGTGTGGGTCTCGCTCGGCAGCGGGCATCTCGGCAGCTTCGATCGCCGCAAATGCAAGGGGCCGCTCAACGGACCCAACGCCACCGGGAATCAATGTCCGGAAGGATGGTCATTCTTTCAATATCCCGGCCCCGGCTTCGCCGGCATCGGCAAGAACAGCGCCGAGGCGAGTTATTACAGCTGGGTCGATCAGCACAACACGTTGGGGCTCGGCAATGACGTGCCGATCTCGACCGGTAACGAGAACGACGCGCTTCTGGCTCTCGTCGACGGCAAATGGGTGATTTTGCGCGTTCCCTATCCGCTGAGCTTCTATGCCAAGGGACTCGACGGGCGGATCGACGATCCCAAGGCCGGCCGGAGGGGCAGGGGCTTGTGGACGACCAGCGGCGCTCGCACGCCCTGGCTCAAGGAGGGTGGCAAGGGCGCGAAGCCGCTCGTCTTCCACTTCCAGCTTCGCCCCGATCCGCTCGCGGATTGAGGCGGGCCTTTCGTCGCTCGCGAGCGCGGCTAATCCGACACGATGTCGCCGCGCAGCACCCAATTCTGGCCGTCGAAATATTGGAACTGGACCTGCTTGATGGCGCGGCGGTCGCTGGGCGTCGTGTTGACGGTGATGCCGGGAATGAGCATCGGCAGGCTGACATTCTTCAGGTTGGTTGCCTGTGCCAGGATGTTCTCACGGGTCAAGTTATCGCCCGCCTGTTTCAGGATCTGCTCCGTCAGCATGCCAACCATATAGCCGCCTGAGGCCGCGAAGCTGTCGCGCACATCGACGGCGGTATCGTATTTCTTGACCCATTCGACGAAATCCTTGGCGCCCTGATCGTCGGCCCAGCGCGGACTCGTCGGATCTTTGACATAGGTCGGCGTCATCACGCCCTTGGAATTGTCGAGGCCCGCCGGCTGCAGCACGAGGCTGATCGAGCTCACGATCGAGGGAATGAAGATCTGGGGCTTCCAGCCGATCTCCGCGGCGTGGCGGATCGCTTGTGCCGCGGCCTTCTGCGTCGCGAAGGCGAAAAGGATATCCGCGCCTGTCGCTTGCAAGGTGACGATCTGCGAATCGACGGTCGGATCGCTGACCTCGTAGCTCGCCTCGCCGACCACGGTCCCAGCGCCGCCAAGGCCTTCCTTGGCGCCGCGGGAATAGTCTTTGCCGAGGTCGTCGTTCTGATAAAGGATCGCGATCTTCTTTCCCGCCAGATTCTTCGCGACGAATTTGCCGATGAGCTGGCCCTCGGTGTAGTTGCTTGGCGCGAAGCCCACGGTCCAAGGCGATTTGTGCGGATCATAGAAAGGCGCGGCACCGCTCGCCGGGAAAAGCTGCGGCACCTTGCGGTCGTTCAAATATTGCCGCACCGCGAGCTGCGTCGGCGTGCCGACGGAATCGGCGAGGAACAATACCTGCTCTTGCTCGACGAGCTTGCGGGTCTGCTCCACGGTGCGCGGCGGCGCATAGCCGTCATCGAGCGCGACGAGTTTGATCTTGCGGCCGTTGACGCCCCCTTTCTCGGCATTGATCTTGTCGAAATAGGCACCCAAGGATTTGGTGACCGTGCTTGCCATCGAAACGGGACCGCTGAAGGGTCCGGTCGAGCCGATCTTGATCTCGGTATCGCTGGCGCCCGGCCCGTAGCTCTTCTGCGCCGCGGCCGGCAACGCCGCTCCCACAAGCGCGGCCGTGATCACCGCGCCGATGAGCAATCTCGTCTTCATGCTTCTTCCCCCGACCTTTGGTTGATGTGTATCCGCTCTTTCTCGCACCGCGCCTAGGACCGCCAGTAAGCGAAAGCCATGGCGTTGCCAGTGCCCGCTTCGGAGCGATAGCAGGGTACGTAATCGATGAGCTTCATGCCGATTCCGGCTTCGCGCATCGCGCCGAAAACCGGAATCCAATTCTTGAGCTCGGCGGTTCCGCCCGCGGCCAGCATCGCCTCGTCGATCGCGGCGATCGTCTCGGCATCGCCGTTTTCCATCGCCCGCAGCACCGAGCGGTCGAATTCCTCATCGATGACGTAATGCGTCAGACCGCCGGAACCGATGATCGCGATGCGCGCGTCGCCCGGGAAGGATTCGACGGCGCGCGCGAGCGCCCGTCCGAACTCGATGCAGCGTCCCGCCGTCGGTCGATTGGGTGGATAATGCGTGTTGACGAGAACCGGCACATGCGGGATCACCTTGTCGCCCATGACGCGGCGATAGACATAGCCGAAGGCATGGGGCGCGGCGTTCGAGCCATGAGGCCCCGCCGGCATGCGCTTTGATTGCGCGACGTCGAACCCCTGCTCGATCAGCGCGCCGATCAGATGCTTGCCGAGCTCGGGATGGCAGGCGTATTGGGTGCGGGCGGAAGGCCGGTAGCCGACTTCTGCGGGAGCGATGCCGGGCGGCAGTTTTGCGACTTCCTCGTCCGAACGGGGAAAATTCTCGAGGGTCGCACCCCAGAAGACGCTGAAGGCTGGGATGTTCTCTTCGGTGAAGATCTCCGATTGATCGTTGCCGATGAGGATCGCGAGATCGGGCGCGGCGCTCGCATAGATATCGGCGACGGCGCCGATCGCGCGCTGGCAGCGGTCGAAATGCGCCTGCTTGGCGGCAGGAGTGATGTGGGCGCCGAACGCCTCGCTCTGTCGCAGCGCGGCGAGGGCGGGAAAGTCATAGGGTTTGCCGCGGAACCAATGTTGCGGGTTCTGGCGGTCGGCCTTGGCGCGCAGCTCCCATTGATCCGGCTCGAGAAAAAGCTGGGGCCCGTGCGAGGTCCCAAGTCCGAGAACGATTTGCGCCATTTCCTCCGCCCCTCAATGACCGCCCAAAACGCGGCTTATACCGTGGGGATGGTGATGTTTTAGAAGTCAAGTTTCAAGCGGGAATTATATAATTATATATATCGAGCGCTCTCCCTTGCCACTGCACCTTGCCCAATGCCGCTTCGCACCCTATATTGTGGCTATCAACTCTTTCGGGTCGGCTTCGGTACGGCGTCCAAAGCCGCTCTCGTTCCTTCCAGATCGCTGTTTGATCCGCCGCACCGAAGGTGCGACGGCTATTTT
>CAYMNX010000444.1:0-6274 GCA_964391905.1 uncultured Rhizobiaceae bacterium | reverse complement strand
CAGCGCGACGCGCGCGACGGCGACGGCATCGGCCAAATGGCAGAGCGCTAGGAATGCTCGGCTATCGCGCTCAGCGCGTCGCGCTGCAGAACGCTGATCCAGCGCTCGTCGATGTTGACGATTCCGTGACGCTGCCAGTCGCGCAGGCAGCGATTGACGTTCTCGCGGCTTGCATTGATCATGCTGGCAAGCTCGCTTTGCGACAAGGAAAGCTTCGGCGTCGCCGCGCCGCTCGCGTGACCGATGCGCTCCAGGAGCACCTTGGCGAGCCGCGCCGGCAGCTCGAAGAAGGCGATCTCCGACATGCGCTCGTCGGAGCGGCGGAGCCGCGCGCACATGAGCTCGAGGAGCTTGAGGCAGCTCTCCGGCCGGTTTCTCAGAAAAGGTATGACATCGCGCCGCTCGAGCACCGCCACCGAGCAGTTCGTGAGCGCGGTCGCATCGGCCGAGCGCTCCTTGCCGTCGAGAAGCGCGACCTCGCCGAGGATCTCGCCCGCGGTCAGATCGGCGAGGATGACCACCTTTCCCTTCGGTCCCGGCAGCGAGACGCGCACGATGCCCTTCAAGATCACCATCATGCTCTGGCCGGGCGCGCCGACGTGAAAGATCGGCTCGCGCGATTTGAAGCTGTGGTGATGCACCCGCGCCGCCAGGGCGTGGCGCGCCTCCTCGTCGAGCGCTTGGAACAACAGGCACTTGCCCAACAGTCGCACGACTTCTTGCGACGTCGCTTCGCTGGCCACGCACCGCCCCTATCGGCCGATCGCCTCACCTCGAAGATCGAGGTGATCTTTATCGCACGGCGGTCAGATTAAACGCCTTGATCGGTCGATGAAAGCCCTTCAGCGCGAGATCGCCGACGCGCTCCGCGGTGGCGAAGTCCTCGACCGCGGCTTGCACCTTGGCATCGATGAGGATCTGCCCATCCTTCGCCTCGGCGCAAAGCCGCGCCGCGAGATTGACCACCGTGCCCACCGCCGCATAGTCGAAGCGGCGCTCGAATCCGATCCGGCCGAGCGTCGCGTAGCCATGCGCCATCCCGATCGAGAAGCCGAGGACGTGGTCGCGGCGGCGCCATGTCGCCGCGAGCGCCGCGACGCGATCGCGCATCTCGATCGCCATCCGCGCGGCACGGGCACAGGGATCGGCGCAGGGCAGCGGATCGTTGAACCACACCATCAGCCCATCGCCGGTGAAGCGCTCGACCGTGCCCTCGAACTTGTCGATGATGAGTCCGAGGTTCGATTGGTACTCGCGCAGCACCGCCATCACCTCTTCGGGCGCCGCCGCTTCCGAAAAAGCGGTGAAGCCTCGCAGATCGCAAACCACGACCGTGATCTCGCGGCGGTGGCTTTCGAGGATCTGGTCGTTGCCGGACGAGACGATCATCTCCGCGATCTGCGGCGAGAGAAAGCGCTTCAAGCGCCCGACGCGCTCCAACTCGCCGACCTGGTCGGCGACGCGCTGCTCGAGCGTGCGGTTCCAGGAGGCGAGGTCGGCGGCTTGCGCGACGACGCGATCGTGCAGCTCCTTCAAACGCAGCATCGATTTGACGCGGGCGACGAGCGCCGTCTGGTCGACCGGCTTCGTCAGATATTCATCGGCCCCGGCATCCAATCCGGCGACGACATCCTTGCTGTCCGTGCGCGCCGTGATGAGGATGATCGAGGTGAAGGGCAAGGCGGGGTCGGATTTGAGGCGGCGGCACACCTCGATGCCGTCGAGCTTCGGCATCATGATGTCGAGCAAGATGAGGTCGGGGCGATGCTCGCGCGCGACCGCCAGGGCTTCTTCGCCGTCCGCGGCTTGCAGCAGTTGATAGCCATGCACCGTCAGCCGCTGCTCGAGAATGTCGCGGTTGGCGTCGTTATCATCGACGATCAGTATGCGCGGTGGCGCGTGCATGGCTCCAAGCCGCGATGCTACGAGATATGGCGCCGGATCTTCGCCAGCAATTGGCGGGGGCTGAACGGCTTGGCGACGTAGTCATCGCAGCCCGCCTCCCGCGCCTTCTCGTCATCGCCGCTCAAAGCATAGGACGTCACGATGATGATGGGTATCTCCTTGAGGGCGGGATTGGCCTTGATGCGCCGCGTCGCCTCGTAGCCGTCGATGACGGGGAGCTGGATGTCCATCAAGATGAGGTCGGGATGGTCCGCCTCGGCCGCCGAGATCGCCCGCGCGCCGTCCCGCGCCTCGATCATGTCGAAGCCGCCGCTCGCCAAGAGATCGCGGAGGATTTGGCGGTTGTCCTCGTGGTCCTCGACGACAAGGATGCGCTTTTTCATGGCCGCTCCATTTGCGGTTGGACGTTGACGGGCAGGATGACGCGAAAGGTCGAGCCCTGCCCCAGCTGCGATTCGACCGAAATGTGCCCGCCATGCATCTCGACGATCCGCTTGGCGATAGCAAGGCCGAGCCCCGTCCCGCTCTTCGTCTTGGTCGCCGAATTGTCGGCCTGGTGGAACTCCTCGAAGATCTGCGCCTGCTCGTCCGGCGCAATTCCCGGCCCCGTGTCGCGCACCGCGATGTCGAAGAAGCCGTTCGCCGCCGTCGCCGTCACGGCGACCTCGCCGTGATCGGTGAACTTGATCGCATTGCCGACGAGATTGAGAAGCACCTGCGCGATGCGCCGTTCATCGCCGCGGCCGACCGGAAGCTGCGGCTGGATATCGCGCGTCAGGGTCAGGCCCTTCTCGGTCGCGAGCGCCTCGACCGAAACAAAGACGCTGTGCAGGATGTCATCGAGCGAATAGCTCGCGATCGAGATGGCCATTTGCCCGGCCTCGATCTTCGAGAGATCGAGGACGTCGTTGATGAGGCCGAGCAAGTGACGCCCGTTGCTTTGCACGCGATCGAGCACGCCCCGCATCTTGTTCGGCACCTCGCCATAGATGTCGTCGAGGACGAGCTCGGTATAGCCGAGGATTGCGTTGAGAGGCGTGCGCAATTCATGGCTCATATTCGCGAGGAATTGCGATTTGTGGCGGCTCGCAATCTCGAGCTGGCGGCTCTTTTCCTCGACTTCCATGAACAGCCGCGCGTTTTGAATCGCGAGCACGGATTGGTCGGCGAAGGTCTGCAGCAGGTCGACCACCGCCTTGGGGAAGAGCCCGGGTTGGCGGCGCCGCACGACCAGCGCGCCGACCACTTGGTTGCGGCGGAGAAGCGGCACCGCCAGCAACGCGCGAAATCCCGCTTCGAGGACCGGCGCGTGCAGCCGCGAATGCGGCGCCTCGCGCAGATCGGGGATCTGAATCGGCTCGCGCCGCCGCGTCGCCTCGCCAATGATGACATCGCGGAGATCGAGCTGGAGGCTCGAAACCGCGGCGATGAGCGCGTCGCTCATCCCATGCGTCGCGCTCAATTGGAATTGCTGGTGCGCCTCGTCATAGACGTAGATCGCGCCGGCCTCGGTATCGGAGAGCTGCGCCGCCTTGGCGACGATCGTCGACAGCACCGCGGGAAGATCGAGCGTCGAGTTGACGGCCTGGCTCACCTCGCCCAGGGCACGGAGCTCTTCGACCGATTGCGCCAGCTCGCGGGTCCGCATCTCCACCTTCTTCTCCAGATCGGCATATGATTCCTGCAGCCGGCTGCCCATATCGTTGAATTGATCGGCGAGGGATTCGAGCTCGTCGCCGGTCTTGATCGAGATGCGCTGGCCGAGGTCGCCGCTGCCGATGCGCGCGGCGCCGACGCGCAGGACCTGGATCGGCCCGACCATCCGGCGGGCGAGAAAAAGGCCGGCAAGGCCGGCAAAGACGAGCGCGCCCAGCAGCAGCAGGACCGAGCGCACGATCGGGGCATAGAGCGGCGCATAGGCTTCGGCGACCGGCAGCTCGACGAAGACGAGCCAGCCCATCGGCGCCGCCCGGGCATAGGCGGTGAGGACCTTGCGGCCGTGAATGTCATCGGCGACCTGAACCGGCGGCGGCCCCTCGGCATCGCTCGCCGCCTCGCGCGCGGCAAGCACCTGCGCGAGCCGCGACATGTCCGTGTTGCGCAGCACAAGGCTGATATCGGGATGGGCGATGAGGCGGCCCTCGCCGTCGACGACATAGGCGTCGCCATGCTCCCCGACCTTGATCTGCGACACCACGTCCCAGATCAGCTTGAGATTGACCTCGGCGACGCTGACCCCGTTCTCGCGCCGCGCGCCGGCGACGGCCAGCGTCATGTAGGGCTCCGAATCATGGCGGAAATAGACGGGGCCGTAATAGACCTTGTGCGCGACCGCCTCGGTGAAGCTCGGATCCTTCGAGAAGTCGAGATCGCTGCCGATGACGTCCATGGCGAGGCGCGAGATGCGTAGCTTCTCCCGGCCGCTCGCGTCGAGCAAGGCGACCTCGGTAATCGCCGGCACCTGGCGCAAGAGCCGCAAGGCATCGAAACGGCGCTGATCGAGACTGCCCGCGGACCACGGCAATTGCGTCGTCCAGCCGAGCTGGTCCTCGATGCCCTTGACGAATTGGCCGAGCTTCTCGGCGGCGGCCTCGGCCTGCTCGCGCTGAATGCTGATGAGCGAGCTCTTGTGCTCTTCGTAGGAAAACCAGATCTGCAGCAGCCCATTGGCGAGCAGCGCGACGCAGACGACCGCGACGAAAAGCACGATGTATTTGCGAAACAAACGACCGCGAATTCTTGGCTTTTCACCCAGATCGGGCGATATGCGATCGACATCCGCCATGCTGTTCATTCGATCAGCTCGTCGGCGCGACGGTGGGAGAGGATCGTGCGGGGGAACGCCTTGCGGTGGGTCCCATCGACAATGTCGCCGCCATCGGCCATGAGCCCATCGGGCGCACCAAAATAACGGCCGAAATCCATCGTGGGCAAACGGCGCCACGCTGCGCGGTCGGTTGTCTTCTTGCTTGGCACATCCCGCGGTCTCATGCGGCCATCTCTCCTCAAAGCGCCGAGACAGCCTCGGCGCGGATTATACATCTGGCGGCGATTCCTGACAGAAGAAGAGCGATCCGAGGTAAGAGAGCGGAGCGGCGCCGGTCTGATCCAAGCCATTGAGGTCTAGCCGCTGTTTGCGCCATCCGCATGTGATGCGCGTCACAACCCGCGCCCCCGGCCATTGCTAGGCTGGCTCGGCCCGCCGCTGTCGCCCATCGCTTGCCGGGATCGCGAGGACCTTCAAAGACAAATGGAGCGCCGCCTCTCTCCTCCCCTAAGATCTCGTCGCGCGTTGTGATACGGATCACAGACCCCACCTCCCCCGGCTGATATAGGTGTCGCCGCAACCCGTCGATCGGATCATGCGCCCGAGCATGGCGCCAGGACGGATCGCAACGCGGCCGAATTTCAGAGCCGGAACCGAACGTCAACGCGCGACCGCCCGGAAGGCGGCCGCGCATCGATCGAAGGAACGTCCAACACCTTTTCCCGATGAGGGTTGCGGCGCTTTCGTTCGCTCAGTCGGAGGAGTCGATGGACCAGGTCGTCACCATGTCGGCATTCGTTCAGGTCGTGAATGCCGGTAGCTTCAGCGGCGCAGCCAAGCGTCTCGATATATCGCCCGCGAGCGTGACTTCGCGCATCCAGTCGTTGGAGCAGCAGCTCGGCATTCGCCTCCTCAATCGCACGACGCGAAAGGTGAGCCTGACCGAGGAAGGCGAGGCCTTCTATCAGCGTTGCAACCGTATCCTCATTGAGATCGCCGAGGTCGCCAATCTCGCGAGCGCCCTTCAGGCGAAGCCGAGCGGCAGGCTGCGCATCAATGTCGATATCGCGCTGGCGCGCATCATCGCGCCTCTGGTCGGCGACTATGCGGCGCTCTATCCGGATGTATCGTGCGAGCTCATCATGACCGAGCAGATGGTCAATATCGTCGAGGAGAAATTTGACTTGGCGATCTTCGCCGGCCCCTTGCGCGATTCCGCCCTGGTCGGCCGGCGCCTCGGCGCGGGGCGGGTCGTGATCTGCGCTGCACCCGACTATCTCGCGCGCTATCCCGCGCCGCAGCATCCGAGCGAGCTGGTGCAGCACAATTGCCTCGATCTCGTGAATGGCGGCGCCGGCAATCCGTGGCGCTTTACCGGCAGCGATGGCGAGCATCGGGTGACCGTCGCCGGAAACCTGCGCAGCAACAGCATCGAGGGATTGCGGGCGGGGACGCTCGCGGGACAAGGCATCTGCCTGTTGCCGTTCGCAAGCGTCGCCGAAGACATCGAGCGCGGCGCTCTCATTCGGCTCCTGCCGGATTACGAGGTTGCGGCCACGCCGATCCAGGCGGTCTATCCGCCGAGCCGGCACCTCCCCACCA
>CAYMNX010000443.1:0-3320 GCA_964391905.1 uncultured Rhizobiaceae bacterium | reverse complement strand
AGTCCCCCGAGCAGATTGACATAGGAGCTCCGCATCGTGTCGATTTGCCCGCGCACCGTGATGAAGCTGCCGCGCGGCAGCAGCTTGCGATTGGCATCGACGACGCGGGTGATGTCGCTGCCGACGGCGCCGAGATCGCGGTCCTGGACCGACGCGTAAATATCGACGGTGCGGCGAATATCGCGATGCGAGATGACCTGCATTTCGCTCGCGCGACGGACCGTGGCCAAATCTGCGAGAATATGATCCCCCTTGCCGCCGACGGCGTTGACGGGAATGTTGAGGATATCCTGGAGCGACTGCATGTTGTATTGCGGCGTTTGCGCCGTCAGGTTGTAGTTCACCCCATTCTCCCAATTGAGGAAGAACATCGGGGAGACTTGGCCGCTGCCGCTCAAGATATTCAAGACGCTGTTGGCCACGTCGCGCTCGGAAAGGCCGCTTTGCGCCGCTTTCGTGCGGTCGACCGCGACTTCGAAGGTCGGATAATCGAAGGCTTGCTGGATACGCGCATCGGCGACCCCGGGTATGTGCCGCAAGTCGCTCAGTATCTGGTTCGCGACCTGCCGATTGCCCTCGAGATTCGCGCCGTCGATCTGAATGTCGATCGGCGCCGGAATGCCGAAATTCAGAATCTGGGTCACGATATCGGCAGGCAGGAAATAGAATATGTTACCGGGAAAGGCGCGGGGCAGCTCCTTGCGCAGCTGACGCATATAATCCGCGGTCGGGTGATGGTCGGGCTTGAGCGCCACCATGATATCGGCGTCGCCCGCGCCGATGAGGCCCGAGGTCGCATGCATGGTGTTGATCGTGCTGTAAGGCAGCCCGATATTGTCGAGTATGCTATCGAGCTCGGCGGCCGGAATCTTGCTGCGTATGAATGTCTCGATTTGATCGGCGAGCTTTGCCGTCTCCTCGATGCGCGTGCCCGACTTCGCGCGCAGATGAAGGATCATCTGGCCGTTATCGGTATTGGGGAAGAAATCCTGGCCGAGCCAGGGCACCAGCATGACCGTGGAAAGGCAGGCGGCGAAGAACACGGGAATGAAAACCGCGCGGCGCGCGACCAGCGTCGTCAGCAATTCCCTGTAGCCGGTTCGAAAGGCGGTGAAGCCGCGCTCGAAAGCTTGCTGCGCTAGAACGATCGGGTTGCGCGACCGTACCGCGCCATGCGCCTTCACCTTGAGCAGATACATGGCGAGGGTCGCCACCAGCGTCCGCGACAGGAAGTATGACCACAGCATCGCAAGAACCACCGCTTCGGCCAGCGGCACGAAGAGATATTTGGCGACGCCGTTGAGAAAGAACATGGGCAAGAAGACGATGCAGATGCATAAGGTCGCGACGAGCGACGGCGTTGCGATCTGCGCCGCGCCCTCGAGAATGGCAGTCTCGAGGTCGTGACCTTCTTCGAGATGGCGCTCCATATTCTCGATCGTTACCGTGGCGTTGTCGACGAGAATGCCGACCGCGAGGGCGAGCCCGCCCAAGGTCATGATGTTGATGGTCTCGCCGAGGAAGCTCAGGACGATGGCCGCGCCGAGGATCGACAGCGGAATCGAGATGGCGATGATGATCGTGCTGCGCCAGCTGCCGAGAAAGATGAGAATCATCAGCGCCGTCAGTGCGGTCGCGACGATCGCCTCGCGGATGACACCGGAGACGGCGGCGCTGACGAAGATCGATTGATCGGCGAACGGCGTGATCTTCAGCTCGGGCGGTAGCGTCTGGGCGATGCGCTGCAACGATCCACGGATGCCATTCACGACATCGATCGTCGAGGCGGTGCCGGCTTTGAGGATCGTGACCATGACGCCGCGCCGGCCGTCCTGGCGCACGATGTTGGTCTGCGGCGTGAAGCCGTCGCTCACCGTCGCAACGTCGCGCAGATAGATCGTCGAGTTTCCGACCTGCTTGACCGGCAGGTTGTTCAGTTCGCGGACGGTCCGCGGCGCGCCGTTGAGGCGCGCGTCATATTCGAAGTCGCCGATTTTGGCGGTGCCGGAGGGCAGGACCAGGTTTTGATTGGTCACGGCGTTTAGAACGTCGGTCGGCGCCAATCCCTTCGATAAGAGGAGGCGGGGATTGACGTAGATCATCACCTGGCGCTGCTTGCCGCCGAACGGATAGGGAATGACGGCGCCTGGCACGGTCACGAGCTGAGGCCGCACGAAATTGACGCCGAGATCGTTGAGCTGCTGCTCCGACAATCCCTTGCCGGATAGGCCGAGCTGCAAGATGGGCACGCTCGAGGCGCTGTAATTGATGATGAGGGGCGGCTGCGTGCCGGGCGGCAAGCCGCGCAACATCGTCTGCGACACGGCCGTGATCTGCGCGTTGGCCGTATCGAGACTGGCCGTCGGCTGCAGGAAAACCTTGATGATCCCTTGGCCGTTGATGGTGGTCGATTCGATGTGCTCGATATTGTCGACCGTCGTGGTCAAGGTGCGCTCGAACACCGAGGTGATTCGGCCTTCCATCTCTTCGGGATTGAGGCCGGTGTAGTTCCACGCCACCGCAACGACGGGGATATTGATGTTGGGGAAAATATCGACCGGCGTGCGCAGGATGACGATCGGACTGATGATCAGAATTGCCAACGCCAGCACGATAAAGGTGTAGGGCCGGCTCAGCGCGATCCTTACGAGCCACACGGGATTAACGGTCTCCCGACGGCGACCGCTCGCCGCCGCGGCAGCGAGAGTGGCGCACATGCATCGCGATTTTCATTTCATCCAAGCGAGCTGAAGCGGAATTCCGATTGTCTTCGTACCGATGATAAAGCGCATCCGAGAGGCTGGCGACGATCGGATGTCCTTTCAGGAGGGTCCTCACGCAACGTCCGTCTCGATAGCACGAAACAAAGCAACGATGCCGCCTGCCCGCAGCCGGCACCGAACCTCCTTCGACGCGTGTATGCGCCGCTAAAGTATCGAAATCGTGCCGACGAAAAATGCATATCTCTTGCATTCGGTATTGAGGTGAATTCAATAATGCCAGGCCGGCGCCCGATCGAGCAATCGCGCATCGTTTGGGCCGTTGAACGATAAGGAAAGCCGCGCTTGCCGCATGTCGGATTGTTAGCCGACGCTGCGAATGTGCATTCACCCGGCGCTTGACGATCCTGCCGGAGGGGCGCCGGCTCGTCGATCGCGAGCGGCGGGCGATGCTCGTTGGAGCACGCAAAAAAAGACCTCGGAACCCAAGGGCTCCGAGGCAAGATTTCTGTCACCTAGACGCAAAGTACTACTGTCGTCAACGCGACCAAGCAAATTACAAGAACGTTAGATAAGCTGTGCGTATGCTCACGAGTCAGC
>CAYMNX010000442.1:0-2291 GCA_964391905.1 uncultured Rhizobiaceae bacterium | reverse complement strand
GGGCGGGGCGGCGCTTGAGCTGCCCCGTTCATTTTGAAATCGAATAGCGCTCGCTGCATGGGGATCGTGCGTCCCTCGTCCTTCGCCGAGCTCGGGATGAGGGAGCTCGGGATGAGATTGCGATTGGCGTCGTCGGTTGATGCCCCGCGTGATATTCGCCTCACCCTGGGCCTATCGAAGGGCGCAGGATGGCCATGCAGCGACAACAAAGGGAGGAAAATCTCGATGAAACCCCACTCGTTGCAACTCGCATCTGGGGCTCTTGCGCTTGCGGCGCTAATCTTCGCAACACCGTCGCGCGCCGAGACGGAAAAGACCACCATGGCGCTGCCGGCGGTCGCGATCGTCTTCCTATCCTCCTATGTCGCGGAGGATGCGCATCTCTATGAGAAGAACGGGCTCGACGTCAAAACCGTGTTCATCGCCGGCGTCGGCGCCTTCAACGCCGTCGTCTCGGGCAGCGCCGATTTCTCGAATTCCTCCGGCCTTTCCTTCAACCGCGCCGCGGCTCATGGGCAGCGCATGCTGGCGATCGCCAATACGCTCGACAAGCTGCCGATGGCGGTGGTGCTGCGCAAGGACATCGCCGATCAGATCCATTTCGATCCCAAGGCGCCCCTGGCGCAGCGCGCGCAGGCGCTCAAGGGCCGCAGCATGGCGGTCGATTCGATCAACTCGATCGTTCACGCCTATCTGCGCGTGATCGCGAAGTCCGGCGGCTTTGATCCGGAGCAAGTGACGGTCACGCCGTTGCAGCCGCCCGATATGCTGAGCGCGCTCGACCGCAAGGCGATCGACGGGTTTTCCAACGGCCCGCCCTGGCCGCAAAAGGTCGAGACCGAAGGGAGGGCGGTGCTCGTCGCCGGCGGCATCGAGGGCGATCCGCCGGGCATCAATCCCTTGGCCTTCAACGTCATCGTCGCGCGGCCGCAATACTGCCAGGACCATCGCTCCATCTGCATGAAGATGGGTCACGCCATGATCGATGCCGCGAATTTCATCCAGGATCATCCCGACGAGACCTTCGCTTTCCTGAAGCAGCGCTTCAAGGAAGTGGGCGAGGCGGCGCTCAAGCGCGCCTTCGACGAGGTGCGCGCGGCGACGCCGCGCACGCCGGACGTCACCGTGGTCCAGCTCGCCAATGCCGACAAGCTCAACCTCGATGCCGGCTTGATGAAGCCCGAGGACAAGGTCCAATCCTATGACGGGCTCTTCACGGATGCGTTTTTGAAGTGATGCGCCGAGGATAATCAGCCGGGCGCGGGCTTGGTGCCGAGCTTGCGATCGCTTTTATGTCCGATGGGGCGGGCGGCGCGCGCCGCGGGTTTTGACTTGCGCGTGCGCGCGCCGCGATTGGCACCCGCGGCAAGCCCGCCTTTATTGCCGACGGGATTGTCGTAAGCGGGTCGGTTGGGATTGCTTGTGGTCCGATCGCGGTCGCGTTGATCGGTCATCTCGCCCTCCGATCCAATTCCGCTCCTTCAACACGGCGCGGCGTTCGGGAGTTGCCGCGGTGTTTCTGAAAAGTTAAGCGGCGGCAACCCTGCGGCGCAGCGCGACGCAATACCATCTTTACGACTACCGGTTAGGCTTTCACCATGTCCGAGGTCATTTTTGGCCGCGCCGGCGTGGTCGCACCCGTGCGCGAGCGAAGCTACGCGCCAAATCAGGCGAAGCTCATTCGCCGGTCATTCCTTTGCTTTGCCTTTGCCGCGTTCATGGCGTGGCCGGCCGTCCATGCCTTCACGCCCTGGTTCCTGGGCGGCGCGCTTCCCGGTTGGCGCAGTTTTTTCGCGCTCGTCATGGCTATCCTCCTCTGCGGCATAGGTCTCGCCGAGATCGTCAGCCTCGCGCGCGGCCTGCCACAGCTCACCATCAGCCGCGATGGTGTCGAGATCGAAACGCTATTCGGTGCCAAATGGGCGAATTGGAATTCGTTGGGGTTTTTCACCTTCGCGTCAAAGCGCGCGTCATCGCTGCGCTGCGATCTGGTCGGCATGGCGGTCAGCGCCAATTTGCAACGCCGGCAGCGGCTCGGCATTCCCGACGAATTCGAGGCGCCGCTCGGCGAAATTCTCGCCGATCTCCACGCCTATCAGCCGCAGCTCGTTGCGGTGGCGGGGCCGACGGCGATCACTACCAGCGTCGACCAACGCTATGGGGTTGCGAATTTCGCCGCGCCCTGGCTCAGCGTCGGCATCTTCGCCGCCCTCTTGCTTATCTTCTATTCGGAGCAGCTCTATGCGATCGATCCACCCGACCCGGGGATGCAGCCAAGCGTCGGCAGCCTC
>CAYMNX010000441.1:0-3140 GCA_964391905.1 uncultured Rhizobiaceae bacterium | reverse complement strand
CATGCGCGGACGCTTTGCCGGCCTCATCGTCTCGGCGATCCTCAGCACGGCGTCGGTGGTGCTGTTCTTCTATCCTGGCGTCAATTACAGCATCGATTTCCAGGGCGGCACGGTGATCGAGCTGCGGCTGCCGCAGCCGACCGAGGTGGGACAGATCCGCGCGGCGTTCGACACGCTCAATTTCGGCACGCCCAGCGTGCAGCAGTTCGGCTCGGCGCAGGATGCGCTGGTGAAGCTCGATCGCCAGGCCTCCGGGAAGGATGCGCGCCAGGCGATCGAGACGATGCTCAAGGCGAAGTTCCCCGGGGCCGAGATCCGGCGCATGGAATCGGTCGGCGCCAAGGTCAGCGGTGAGCTTTTCCGCACCGGGCTTCTCGCCGTCGGCCTCTCTTTCGTCGGCGTCCTTATCTACATCTGGTTCCGCTTCGATTGGCAATTCGGCGTCGGCGTGGTCGGGACCCTGCTGCTCGACATCACCAAGACGATCGGCTTTTACGCGGTGACCCAGCTGCAATTCGACCTGACCTCGGTGGCCGCGATCATGTTGCTGATCGGTTATTCCGTCACCGACAAGATCGTCGTCTACGACCGGATTCGCGAAAATTTGAAGAAGCACAAGACGATGCCGCTGCGCGAATTGATCGATCTGAGCATCAATCAAACCTTGGGCCGGACGGTCGCGACCTCGACCACCGTGCTCTTGTCGATCGTGCCTCTGGCACTCCTCGGCGGCGAGGGGATCCGCGGCTTCGCGCTCGCGATCATCTTCGGCATCGTCGTCGGCACCTCGTCGTCCATCTTTATCGCTTCGCCCATTCTCCTGTTCCTCGGCCAGAAGCGCCTGCGCCCCGAGATCTACAAGCGCGGTGGTCCCGCGACGACCGCGCCGGCGACGCCAGGCTGACGCTCACGCATTCGGCCGCGGGCGCGCAACGACCAGGAGGTGCGCAGCACGGTCGATGAAATAGGGATCGGTTGCATAAGCGCGCTCGAGCCGCTTGAGCTCGTCATAGAGATGACGATGCGCTGGCAGGCTTGCGGGATTCCAGCGCGGATCGGGCGCGAAGCGGCTATGGAACAGGTCAAGGCCGCGCAAGTCTTGAAGCTCGAGCTTTCTGCCGACGAGCTCGCGCAGCTCGCTCGCGGTGAAGAGATGCGAGACGAGGGCGAGATGGCGGCCGTCGCAGAATTCGATATCAATCCGATCGCGGCTGTGATCCTGCCTGAACTGCCGCGTCTTATCGAGAGAGTCGACAAAGATCGTCGGCGTGCTGCCGGCCGCCCGAGCCGTGGCGATGAAATGGCCCGCAGTCACCCGCGCCAGCTCCGCCATGGTTGGAGGAAGCCGCGCCGCCGGGAGATGATTGAGCACGCCGAAGAGGCAAAGGCAGAGATCGACCGCCCCATCCGCCTCGGGCAAGGGCTGCGTCAGATCGCCGACCTCGAAGGCGAGGGTGACATTCGGTCGCCGCGCCAGCGTACGCGCCAAGAGCCGCGCGCGCTGAATCTGCGTGTGCGCGACATCGAAGCCGCGGGCTGTAATGTCGGTGAAGCCGAGAGCGTCGGCGCGGGTTACGACGCGGCGCAGCCACGTTCCGGGACCACAGCCCGCGTCGAGGATGCGGATCGAGCGTGCGCCGGTTGCCCGCCGTTCGATGAGCTTACGCTCCAGGGCCTCCCAGACTTGGCGGTCGCAATAGCCGTAGTGGGCGCCGAAGGAATAGAGCTGGGTCGGATCGCCATCCGCGTAAAGCAGATAGCCGTCGCCGGCCTGGCTGTAGGCAGCCGCGGCCGTGGTGATGGTACCGTAATCGTGCGCCGCGGCGGCGCGCCGCGGCTTGGGGTGAGCATACATTTGATTTTACCGATCAGGTGAGGGGAAGGAGGAAGCGGTTGGCGAACTCGCTCAAGAGCGCGATGCCGGAGAAGGCGGCGGCCTCGTCCCAGTAGGTGAGGGTCTTCGCGTCGTGGGCTTGGCGCAACCAAGTCGCGAGAAGGATCGAGAACGCGCTGCCGACGAAGCACTGCGTCCGCAGCAGCGCGCCGGCCATCTTGAGATCGTGCGTCTGCAGAATCGAAACGAAGGCGGCGAAGGCGGCGAAAAGCGTGACCTTGCGAAAGAAGCGCTGCAGCCGAGCCTGCGAAGCGTCATCAAAACGTGCGAGTATCTGCATTGCGGGGCTCAGCGCAACTTTCGCGCTCCGCCGTTGTAGGTGATTCCACCATGGAGGCGCGAGAGAGCAAAGCGCAGGGCGTCGCGCTCGACCGCGAAAATTCCGGTGACGCAGCCGCCCTTCTCGCTCGCCACCCAATAGCCTTGCGCATTCTGGTGAATGACGAAGCTCGTGCGCGGCGGCAGCGGATCCTTGCGGAAGCGGGTGGGCATTTCGTCTCCCTTTCTGTCGGCGAAGCTTGCCGGCTCTCAATAGGAAGGCAGGACGGCATAAAAAATCGATGGGGATCGGATCGCGCCGGCATAAAAAAAGAATAGAGAGCGCGCATCGATGAGCGCTGCGCGCTCGCGCCGCACGCTTATACGAAATCCCTATTTTTCGCGCCGCCTCGCGCTCTCGATCCTTTATGCCGGAAACGCCTTCTATAGGCCGACAACGAACCTGACCGCTGGCGGTCAGAGGAGGCGAGATGGCGATCCGCAACGACTTCGACGATTACGACTGGGCGCTGCCGCGAGACGCGCGGCAGCCGCAGCGAGGGCCGCAAGGGCTTCACGATTACGACAGTCCGACGCCCGTCTTCAAAGACACGCTGATCGAGCTGTTGTCGACATTGGTCGGGATTGTCGGCGTCTTCATCCTCATCATCGCTCTCGTCAAGATATTCGCCGTCTGAGGGGTCCGCGCCGATGTCCATTGTCAGCAACATGCTCGTCGCCGTCGCGCCGTCAGGCTTTCACATCTTTCCGGACGGCCGCGGCCACTGGTGCGTGCAGAACCGGGATTGCTCGATCGCCGGCACCTTCACAACGCGCGAGGCGGCCCTGCGCTTTGCCAAGACCGAAAGCGCATCCTGCGATGCCCCGCCGATCCGCTACGAGGGCGACGTTCACCATTGAAGCGGCTTTTATATATGGAATTTATATAGCCGCCCCGCTCGATCCCTCTCGAATTTTTATGTGCAGC
>CAYMNX010000440.1:0-2469 GCA_964391905.1 uncultured Rhizobiaceae bacterium | reverse complement strand
CGAGCGTCTCGCCGCGCGGGCTGATGACGCCCGGCTCGGGGCGCCATGCGCCGCCCTCGCGCCGCCAGCGCGTCAGGACCAGCGCGTTGAGCCATTCCGGCGCCTGCACCTTGAGCGCGCCTTCGGCATCGAGCGCGAAGGAGCCGCCATCGAAGACGAGCTCGTCCTGGCCGCCGAGCTGGTTGACATAGAGGAGCGGCAGGCCCGTCTCGCGGACCCGCTCCTGCGCCAGCTTCAGCCGCTCGCCGAGCTTGTCGCCCTCATAGGGCGAACCGTTGATGACGATGAGCAGCTCGGCGCCGCTCTCGCCCAAGGTCTCGGCCGAATCCGCGAACCACATATCCTCGCAGACCATGACGCCGAGCCGCACGCCCTTCAGCACCATCGGACCGGGACAAGGGCCCGCGGCAAAGACGCGCTTTTCATCGAAGACGCCATAATTCGGTAGATCGTGCTTGAAGCGCAGCGCCGCAACCTGGCCCTCGGCGAGAAGCGCCGCGGCGTTATAGAGCTTGCCGTCCTGGCGCCAGGGCGTGCCGAGCAGCACCGCCGGCCCATCCTTGATTGCGCGCGCGAAAGCCTTGACCGCCGCCTCGCACGCCGCGACGAAGGCGGGCTTCAGCACCAGATCCTCGGGCGGGTAGCCGGCGACGAAGAGCTCCGAGGCGACGACGAGATCGGCATGCGCCGCCTTGGCCTGGCGCCATGCGTCCTTCAGAAGGTGCAAATTCCCATCGATATCGCCCACGGTCGGATTGAGCTGGGCGATGGAAATGGTGAGCGAATCGGTCATGACCAAAGCTTGGGGGCGCGGGCACGCCCTGTCAATTGCGGGCCCCTGCAAGGCTGCATTTCGATCGTGCGGCCTTCCACAGGCTCAGGCAGAGGTGAAACCGAGTGGGACATCGTCGGTCGTTCTCCCCTCATCCCGAGCGCAGTCGAGGGACGCGGGATGCCCTTGCAGCGCCGCCTTCCTCACCCGCCCTCGTGGAGCACGGATTGGCGCACATCCTCCTCGATGAGGCTCCAGATATGGTCGACATGGCGCACGAATTCGGGCGTGCGCTTCAAGCCCAAGGCGCGCGGGCGCGGCAGGTCGATCGTGACCGTCTCGCGCAGCCGGCCCGGCCGGCGCGCGAAGACGAGAACGCGATCGGAGAGGAACACCGCCTCGTCGATCTGATGGGTGACGAAGAGCACGGTCTTGCGCCCCTGCTCCCAGATGCGAATGAGCTCCGTCTGCATGATCTCGCGCGTCTGTGCGTCGAGCGAGGCGAAGGGCTCGTCCATCAGGAGGATCTTCGGATCGACCGCGAGCGCGCGGGCGAGATTGACGCGCTGGCGCATGCCGCCCGAGAGCTGGCGCGGGAAATACTGCTCGAAGCCGGCAAGGCCGACGAGCTTCAGAAGGCCCAGCGTGCGGCGGCGCGCCTCTTGATTGGCGGTGCCGGCGACCTCGGGCCCGATCATCGCATTGGCGAGCACGGTGCGCCACGGCAGGAGATTGTCGGTCTGGAAGACGAAGCCGCGATCGATGCCCGGCCCTTCGACGCGCGCGCCGTCGATGCGGACCTCGCCCGAGCTTGAGGGCTCGAGCCCCGCGACGATGCGCAGGAACGTGGTCTTGCCGCAGCCCGAGGGGCCGACGATCGAGATGAACTCGCCATCGGCGATGTCGAGCTCGATATTGCTCAGGACCTCGAGCAGGCCGAAGCGCTTGCCGAGGCCCAAAACCGCGAGCTTCGGCGCGGCCGCGCTCAATCGCGTGTCCATGGCACGAGCCTTTTTTCGAGCCAGGAGAAGCCCGCGGTCATGGCGATGCCGGCGGTCGCCAGCACCACCACGGCGGCGAAGAGATTGGGCATGTTGAAGCTGTCGGCCGATTGGCTGATGAGCTGACCCAAGCCCGCGCGCGAGCCGAAGAGCTCGGCCACGACGACGCCGATGAGGCCGCGTCCGATCCCGAGCTTCAGCCCCGCGAGCACGAAAGGCGTCGCCGACGGCAGCGACAGCTTCACGAAAATCTGGCTGCGCGACGCGCCGAAGCTACGCAGCATCTCGATCAGGCGATCGCTGGTGGTGCGCAGGCCCGCTTCGGTGTTGATGACCACCGGGAAGAGCACGAGCATGATGACGACGAGCACCTTCGACCAGATGCCGATGCCGAGCCAGAGGAGAAAGAGCGGGCCGAGCGCGATGGTCGGCGTCGCATAAAGACCCGAGATCCAGGGCTGAAGGATGTTCTTGGCGCGGTCGCTCTCGGCCATGAGCAGCCCCATGGCGATGCCGACGAGGCTCGCGATCCCATAGCCGAGCGCGAACTCGACGGCGCTGATCTCGATGTGGCGCGCAAGCTGGCCATTGCCGGCGAGCTTCCAGATCGCGGTCAGAATCTGCGACGGCGCGGCGAGAAAGAGCGAATTGTCGACGGCGAGCCGGCTCGCGGCTTCCCAGATCAGCAAGCCGCCG
>CAYMNX010000439.1:0-4021 GCA_964391905.1 uncultured Rhizobiaceae bacterium | reverse complement strand
CCACACCGGCACGCAGCGCCTGGTGCGCAATCTCGACGCCGCAGAGATCGTCGGCCAGGTGATGGTGGCGCGCGACGCGCTCGGCGAATGGCCCTCGCCCAAGGACGACCGCCAGCTCACCAATATCGTGCTCATGGGCATGGGCGAGCCGCTTTATAATTACGACAATGTCGCCAAGGCGGTGAAGATCGCCATGGATGGCGAAGGGCTCTCCGTCTCGAAGCGCAAGATCACGCTTTCGACCGCCGGCGTCGTGCCGATGATGGCGCGCTGCGGCGAGGAGCTCGGCGTCAATCTTGCGATCTCGCTCCATGCCGTGACCGACGAGCTGCGCGATGTGCTCGTTCCGCTCAACAAGAAATATCCGATTGCGGAACTGCTCGCCGCCTGTCGCGCCTATCCAGGCGCCACCAATGCGCGGCGCATCACCTTCGAATATGTGATGCTGAAGGGTGTCAATGACAGCCCGGCCGAAGCCCGCGCGCTGGTTAAGCTGCTCGAAGGCATCCCGGCGAAGGTCAATCTCATTCCGTTCAATCCTTGGCCCGGCGCGCCTTTCGAATGCTCCGAGGACGCGGCGATCGCGGCCTTCGCCGATATCGTCAACGCGGCGGGTTATCCCTCGCCGGTCCGGACGCCGCGGGGGCGCGATATCCTTGCCGCTTGCGGTCAGCTAAAATCCGAGAGTGTGAAGCTCCGCAAAAGCGAGCGGCTCAAGGCGGAGTTGGCGGCGGGCTGAGCCGCCGATACATCACGAAGACGTCGACGAGCCTGCCGTCGGGCAGGCGGAACGCATCGGGCAAGGTGCCGACGATGATGAAGTCGAGGCTGCGCCAGAGCCTGACCGCGCGTTCGTTGCTGCTGATGACGAAGTTGAATTGCATCGCCGCGAAGCCGAGCGTCGCTGCGGTCTCGAGCGCATGCGTGGCCATGGCGCGCGCGATGCCGCGCCGGCGCGCATGGGGCGCCGTCATGAACCCGGCGTTGGCGACATGGGCGCCGCCGCCTTGCTGATTGGCTCGGAGGTGATACGTGCCGAGCACCTCGCCATTTCCTTCGGCAAGAAAGACGCGCGTCCCCGGCGCAAACCAATATTCCGCCGCTGCGGCTGCGTCCATATCGCGCGGCAGCGCATTGGTTAGGCCATCGCGAATGACCGGCTCGAGGATCGGCCAGAGCCGAGGAAACTCGCGGCGCTCCGCCGGCCGGATCGTCAAATCAGCCGACGTCACAGAATCTCCAACACCTTTTCGGGCGGCCGGCCGAGCGCGGCCTTGTTGCCGTTCACCGCGATCGGGCGCTCGATCACGATCGGATGCTTCACCATGCCGGCAATGATCGCGTCGTCGGAAAGCGAGGACTTATCGAGCCCGGCCTCCTTCGCCTCTTTCTTGCGCAAGAGCTCGCGCGGCGTCATGCCGAGCATCTTCAAGATGCGCTTCAGCTGCGCCGCCGTGAACGGCGTCTTTAGATACTCGATGATCTCGGGCTCGACGCCCTCCTTCTCAAGGAGCGCCAGCGCCGTGCGCGATGTGCGGCAGCGCGGATTGTGATAGAAAGTGACGGTCATTGGTCCTCCTCGCGAAAATTCCCGGTAACACTCAGACCTTCGATCCAGGTAGCGCCGTCGCGCTTCACCACGTGAAGCGGTTTGATATCGCCTTCCTTGGCAAGGGCCGCGGCCAGGCGCTCGGAATGCGTGACGAGCCAGATCTGCGTGCGCTCGGCCGCGCGAATGATGAGCCGCGCCAAAGGCTCCAGCAAATCAGGATGAAGGCTCGCCTCGGGCTCGTTGAGCGCGATGAAAGCCGGCAGGCGGTAGGCGAGAAGTGCGCCCGCGAGCGCGAGATAGCGTAACGTGCCGTCCGACAGCTCGCGCGCATCGAAGATGCGGTCGGGATGCTCGGAAAAGATCATACCGAAGCGCGCGGTGCGATCCGGCACCGGAACTTCGAGCGCGGCACCGGGAAACGCGTCGGCGATGGCGCAATCGAGATCGACGCGATCTTGCCGTATATGCGCGAGCGTCGCGAAGACCGCGGCCAGATTGCTTCCGTCCGAGGCCAGCGTCGGGCTCGTCACCGCAAGGCAAGGCTGACGCAGCGCGGAATCGCGATCGGTTCTCATCTCGTGGTAGAAGCGCCAATCGAGCATCGTCTGCCGGATGGCATAGAGATCGGGGAAGCGGCCGACATCCTCGATCGAGCCGAGCGCCGTTTCCGAGGCGAGCAATTCCGCGCCAAGCTCGAGGCGGTCGCCATCACTGTCGCGGACGAACACGGCGGGACCGCGCCGCTCGAGAAGCTTGCGCGCCCGGCCGCGATAATGGTGGGTAAGCGTCTCTTCCTTGATTTGCGGCTCGAGCGGAAAGGCGGCGGCGGTGGGGATGCGCAAGCCGATCTCCGTCTCGTAAGAATAGACGACGCCCGCCGCGACCTCGTAGGAATAGTCCTGCTCGCCGACGGGCGAGACGGCGAAGCCGGCACGGAGAAGGATGCGGACAGGTTCCTTCCGGCGGCGCTCGCCGGCCCAGACCGCGGATTCCATCCCGCCCTCGATCGCCAATTCGCGCGCAAGGGAGCCCGCGGCCGCGGCCTGAAGCAGGGCGAGCGCATGGTAAAGATTCGTCTTGCCGACGCCATTGGCGCCGACGAAGACGCTGAGCCGTCCGACGGGAAAGCGGATCGTGCGTAACGAGCGATACCCGGCGATCTGGATGTCGCGGAGGAGAAGCGGCATGCGCGAAGCATACAATCCCATGCGGCCATCCCGTAAGAGCGAGGGTTTTCTGCTTGGCGATCCCCACCTATACTGCCCGCCTTTCCTCTATGGCGAAGGTCTTCCATGAGTGGTGACGTCAAGAAAGTGGTGCTCGCCTATTCCGGCGGGCTCGACACCTCGGTTATTCTGCGCTGGCTGCAGGAAACCTATCGCTGCGAGGTCGTCACTTTCACCGCCGATATCGGCCAAGGCGAAGAGCTCGAGCCAGCGCGCCGGAAAGCCGAGCAGATGGGGGTCAAGGAGATCTTCGTCGACGATCTGCGCGAGGAATTCGTGCGCGACTTCGTCTTTCCGATGTTCCGCGCCAACGCGCTTTACGAGGGTCAATACCTTCTCGGTACCTCGATCGCGCGGCCTCTGATCGCCAAGCGCCAGATCGAGATCGCGAACCAAGTCGGTGCCGACGCGGTGGCCCATGGTGCGACCGGGAAGGGCAATGACCAGGTGCGTTTCGAGATCGGCTATTACGCGCTGAAGCCTGACATCAAAGTCATTGCGCCGTGGCGCGAATGGGATTTGAACTCGCGCACCAAGCTCATCGAATACGCTGAGAAGCATCAGATACCGATCGCGCGCGACAAGCGCGGCGAGGCCCCGTTCTCGACCGACGCCAATCTGCTGCACATCTCGGCCGAAGGCAAAATGCTGGAGGACCCCTGGGTCGAGCCCGAGGAACTCGTCTATAGCCGCACCGTCGCGCCCGAAGCGGCGCCCGGCGAGCCGCAATATGTCGAGATCGAATTCGCAGGTGGCGATCCCGTTGCCGTCGATGGAGTGAAGCTCTCGCCGGCGAAGCTCTTGGCGAAGCTCAACGAGTTGGGCGGCAAGCACGGCATCGGCCGGCTCGACCTCGTCGAGAACCGCTTCGTCGGCATGAAATCGCGCGGTGTCTATGAGACGCCGGGCGGCACTATCCTTCAGGTTGCGCATCGCGGCATCGAAAGTATTACTTTGGATCGCGGCGCCGCGCATTTGAAGGACGAGCTGATGCCGCGCTATGCGGAGCTCATCTACAACGGATTCTGGTTCGCGCCGGAGCGCGAGATGCTTCAGGCCCTGATCGACAAAAGCCAGGCAAATGTCGAAGGCACGGTGCGGGTGAAGCTCTATAAGGGCAGCGTGCGCGTCGTCGGGCGCAAATCGCCGACATCGATTTATAGCCTCGCCCATGTCACCTTCGAGGCCGATCAGGTCTATGACCAGCGCGATGCCGAAGGCTTCATCAAGCTGAACGCGTTGC
>CAYMNX010000438.1:0-5446 GCA_964391905.1 uncultured Rhizobiaceae bacterium | reverse complement strand
GAGATTTGCCTCATAGGGAATGCAGATCTCGCGGCAAGTCAGATATTCGAGATGCGCCTGGAGATGGAGCGGCGCGCCCGCCTGCGCGAGCCGCGCCGTGATCGGTAAGACGACCGCGCCCGTATAACCGACGGTCTCAAGTCCTTGCACCGAGAAGCGCTCGGGCGCCGGCCATTCAATGTCGGCGCTCGCCAAATTCTTGGAGCCGGTCCAATCGAGATGCGGCGGATAGCCGGCATCGCCGGGCGCGCGCCAGTAGATTTTCCAATGCGGCGCCAATTGAAATTCGAGGCCGAGGAAGACGGCCGATGCATCGCCGACCCCAGGTTGTGCGGCGATGAGGCGCACCTTGCCCTGATCGGTCGTAAACCAGGACGAGGCGCTGTCGGCCCGCGCAAGCGCCGGCGCGAGCAGCGCCAGCGCCGCGGCGATGACGGCTCCTGCCCAGCGATTGATATGCCAAGTTTTCATCTGCCCTTTATAATAAATCATTCCGCAGGGGAGAGGCTTGCGTTACGCGCGAAAGGTCACAATATCGTTAAGCCTGCGCGGCCGGCAAAGCCGTTGCCGGCCCGCTTGCAAGGCGCGGAACCCGCGCCTATGTCAATTGGATTGGCCGCAACAAATTAGGCGCCGCCCCCCGTGACCTCGCTCGCCGGACAACTGCTGATCGCCATGCCGCAAATGCAGGATCCACGCTTCGTCCGAAGCGTGATCTTCATGTGCGCGCACGGTGCCGAAGGCGCCATGGGCCTCGTCGTCAACAAGGTCATCGACCAGCCCTCGATGGCGGATCTGCTGCAACAGCTCGGCATTGCGGGCAAGGGCTTTGCGGCAGCACCGGTTCATTTTGGCGGCCCGGTCGAGGCCGAGCGCGGCTTCGTGCTCCATTCGCCGGACTATACCGAGGACGGGACCCTGATCGTCGATGGCCGGGTCGGGCTGACGGCGACCATCGATATCCTGCGCGCGATTGGTCGCGGCGAAGGGCCGCGGCGCAGCCTCTTGGCGCTCGGCTATGCCGGCTGGGGCCCGGGGCAACTCGATGCCGAAATCCAGGCCAATGGCTGGCTTCATGTCGCGGCCGACGACGATCTCATCTTCGACGATGGCTTCGACGATAAATGGCGGCGCGCCATTGGCAAACTCGGTGTCGATCCCTTGGCGCTCTCGGGCGACGCCGGCCACGCTTAACGAGCATCGCTCGAAAGAAAACCCACCAGGGCACCAGGACACCAACCTTCTTCTTCGTGCCTTCGGTCTTCGTGGTTTGCCTTCCGTCATCCGTTTTTCTTGCGCCATTCGCTCGCGAGCAGGCCGAACAGCACGTGGTCCTGCCACTTGCCGTCGATGCAGAGATATTCGCGCGCATAGCCTTCCTCGCGAAAGCCTGCCTTCATGAGGACGCCGCGGCTCGCCGCGTTATGCGGCAGGCATGCGGCTTCGATGCGATGGAGCCGCAGCCGCTCGAAGGCGAATTTGAGCGCGAGCCCCAAGCCTTCGGTCATATAGCCTTGGCGCGCGAATTTCTCGCCGATCCAATAGCCGATGCTGGCGGTTTCGGCGACGCCGCGACGCACATTGGTGAGGCTGATGCCGCCGAGGAGAATGTCCTCCTCGGCGCGGAAGAGAAGGAAGGTGTAGCCCTGGTCGCTGTGCCACTCGAGCGCGTAGCGCGCGAGCCGGCGCCGGAACGCCGCGCGCGAGAGCGCATCGTCGCTCCAGCTCGGCTCCCACGGCACGAGAAAAGTCTTCGATGCGGCGCGCAACTCGGCCCATTGCTGCCAATCCTGGCGCTCAGGCGCCCGCAGCATGACGCGCCGCGCGACGAAGCGAAAGGGCGGCGGCGCCGTTCCGAAGAAGCGTTGAAGTCGAAGCAGATCGAGCGCCACCCCCTACGCGCCCCTCTGCCTTAGCGTTTGAGCTGTTCGGCGAGGCGCTGGTAATCCTCGATCCGGCCGATAGGACCGAGCGCCGCGACCGTCGGCGGCCCGCTGGTGAAGCGGCGCGCGACGCGGATCACCGCATCCTCATCGACTGCATCGATGTGGCGGACGAGCTCCGCCGGATCGAGCGGCTTGCCGAAAACGAGGAGATGGCTCGCCTGCTGCTCGCAGCGCGCCGCCGTGCCTTCGAGCGACATGAGCAAGCCCGCCTTGAGCTGCGCGCGGGCACGCTCGAGCTCCGCCGGGTTGAGGCCTTCAACGAGCTTCCTGATCTCGGCGCAGAGCACGGGCATGAGCTCGGCCGCCTCCTGCTCGCCGGTTCCGGCATAGATGCCGAAGACGCCGCCGTCGCTGTAGCTGTGGCTGAAGGAATAGATCGAGTAGACGAGGCCGCGCTTCTCGCGAATTTCCTGGAAGAGACGCGAGGACATGCCGCCGCCGAGCGCGGTCGAGAGCACCGAGGCGGCGTAATAGTCGCGGTCCAGAAAAGAGAAGCCGGGAAAGCCCAGAAGCACATGAACCTGCTCGAGATCGCGCGCCTCGCGCAGATCGCCGCCTTCGTAATGCGCGGGCTCCGTGTGCGCCGCGCTTTCGGGCGAGAGCTTCGCAAAGGCGCGCTCGGCCATGGCGACGAGCTGCTCGTGCATGACGTTACCGGCGGCGACGAGGATCATGCCGGGCGCGGCATAGGTGCGCTTCATGTAGCCCGCGACGACATCGCGATCGAGCGTGCCGACGATCTCCGCGCGGCCCAGCACCGGTTGCCCCATCGGCTGGCTGGGAAAGGCGCGCTCTTGAAAGAGATCGAAGATGATGTCGTCGGGCGTGTCCTGCGCCTGGCCGATCTCCTGCAGGATCACGGCGCGCTCGTGCTCGAGCTCCGTCGGATCGAAGGTCGAGTATTGCAGGATGTCGGCGAGGATGTCGACGGCGAGGCCGACATCGGCCTTTAGCACCTTGGCGTAATAGGCGGTGTGCTCGCGCGAGGTATAGGCGTTGACATGGCCGCCGACGGCTTCGATCTCGGTGGCGATATCGAGCGCCGAGCGCCGCGCCGTACCCTTGAACGCCATATGCTCCAAGAGATGCGCGACGCCGTTGATGGCAGCGGGCTCGTGGCGCGTGCCGACATCGACCCAAACCCCGATCGAGACCGTTTCGACCGATTCCATGCGATCGGTCAAAACGCGCATGCCGTTGGAAAGACGGCTCAGCATAACTGTCATGGCAGGGCTCCGGCGGGAAGAGCGCGTGCGTACCGGCGCACGTAATCTTGCACCGCGACAAGATCGTTGGCGAGATGGGGCGTGCGTTCGGGTCGGTCGAGGAGGGTCGCGAGCCGTGGCGGAAGCACCGGGCGCTGACCGATTGCGCGCTCGACCGCCTCCGGGAATTTCGCCGGATGGGCGGTCGCCAGGGCCGCCATCGGCACGGATTTGTCGCGGCGCTTTGCCTTTGCCGCCGCCACCGCGACGGCGCTGTGCGGATCGAGCACGACGCCCGTCGCGCGGTGGGTGGCGGCGATCTCGGCGAGGGTCGCCTCGTCATCGATGCGTGCCGCGGCGAAAAGCGCTGCCGCTTCCCGCCACTCGCTTTCGCTCGCGGGTAAGGTGCCGCGGCGGCGAAATTCGGTCATGGCGGCGGCGAGCGCCGCCGCGTCGCCGTGCTTGAGCTCGAAATAGAAGCGCTCGAAATTGCTCGACACCTGGATATCCATGCTGGGGCTGAGGCTCGGCTCGACCGCGCCGATCGTCATCCTTCCCTCGTTGATGAAGCGAGCGAGGATATCGTTACGATTGGTGCCGATGACAAGCTCGGAGATGGGCAGCCCCATGCGCCGCGCCGCATGGGCGGCGTACACATTGCCGAAATTCCCGGTCGGGACGGAAAATGCCACCGCGCGCTCCGGCGCGCCCAGCGCCACGCCGGCGGCGACGTAATAGACGATCTGGGCCATGATTCTTGCCCAGTTAATCGAATTGACGGCGGAAAGGTTCAGAGCGCGGCGGAAAGCGGCGTCGGCGAACATCGCCTTCACCAGGTCCTGACAATCATCGAAGGTGCCGTCGATGCCGATGGCGTGGACGTTCGCGGCATCGACCGTGGTCATCTGCCGGCGCTGCACCTCGGAGATGCGGCCGCGCGGATAGAGCATGAAAATGTCGACCGCCTCGCTGTCGCGGCAGCCGGCGATCGCCGCCGAGCCGGTATCGCCCGATGTCGCGCCGATGATGGTGACGCGCGCGCGGCGCTTTTGCAGCACATGGTCGAAGAGCCGGCCCACGAGCTGCAGCGCGTAATCCTTGAAGGCCAAGGTTGGGCCGTGAAAGAGCTCGAGGAGATAGAGGTTGTCGCCGAGCTCCTTGAGCGGCGCGATGGCGGGATCGTCGAAATCGCGATAGGCGGCCTCGACCATCTGGCGCCACGCCTGCGGCGCGATCACGCCGTCGAGAAACGGCGTCGTCACCGCGATCGCGATCTCGACGTAAGGCTTGCCGCGCAGCGCGCGCAGCTGATCGGGCGCGAGGCGCGGCCACGCCGTCGGCACGTAAAGTCCGCCATCGGGCGCGAGGCCGGCGAGCAGAACATCGTCGAAGCGCAGCGGCTGCGGCGGTTTCTTCGTGTCGCGGGTGCTGATATAGGGCAAAGCCATTCTCGAAAAATGACGGTTTTATCGAAGCCTAATGCCGCCGGACCTGCCCCGCAATGGCGAGGTCACCGGCCCCGGCCCGCCTTTGCCGGGCTGCCCAGCCTGATTTCATTGGGAAAATTGGCTTCGTTCGGTAAATTTCATCTTTGCCACGCCCGGCCCGCCCTCTAGACCGCTTTTAGCGTACAACCCATATGGGGAACGGCCTTGGGTTTTGCAAGCGACTTGCGAGACGCATTCAAACCCTCTCTGCCCATTGGGCGGCGCCTCCGTCGGGCGTAGAATGACGGCATCGCCGAGGGGGCGATTGGGCCGCGGCGACCGAGAGAAAACGATGACTTCCATGAAGTGAAGGAGGCTCGCGCACTCCCGCCCGAGATCGATGGGTGGAGGCACGTATGATCAGTTATACATGCAAGTTCTTTACGCCAAACGGACGCGTTTTCGGCCAAGAAAAGATCGAGGCTGCTGATGACGCTGCGATCAACTTGAAGGCTTTCCACATTCACGCGCACAGCATTGGTGGCGGCTACGAAATAAGGGATGGCGAACGTCTCGTCCGGCGCGTGGAGTATCCCAACCAACGCCCGGCGAGTTTGTGAGCAATCTTCGAGACCTGGAAACTTCTGCGACCAAGTCTTTCCTGGATGATGGAGAGCCCTGCTTCGGCGGGGCTTTTCCATCCGACCTATCGACGGGCGTTGTCGGCGCTCACCACACCGAACTCGCAGGCCAACCGCGTCACATACCGGCTCGACCATACGTGATCGCACGAGGTCCCCGCGCCATCCGGCATTACCGGCAACCCTGCCTCACTTGAAAAGCTGCAGCCGCTCAGGCCCAGCATCAA
>CAYMNX010000437.1:0-4812 GCA_964391905.1 uncultured Rhizobiaceae bacterium | reverse complement strand
GGCTATGTGCCGGTCGCCGATTTTGCCCCCGCCTTCATCGCCAAGGACAAGGGCTATTTCGAGAAACACGGCCTCGATGCGACGATGACCAAGGTCGCGCTCGCCTCGAATGTGCCGGGCGCCCTCGTCGCGAACAGCCTCGATATCGGCATGGGCACGCCGCCCATGCTGCTGGTGACCGCCGAAAGCGGGCTCGATCTCGTCGCGATCGCCGGCGTCTCGCGGCTCACCAAGGATAATCCCTTCGTCAGCCTTATCGCGCGGCCGGCCGCGAACATCAAGGAAGCGGCCGATCTCAAGGGCAAGAAGCTCGGCGTGCCCGGCTTCAACAGTGCGATGGATATCTCGATCCGCAAATGGCTGATGGATCGCAAGGTCGCGCCCAGCGAGGTCAATATCGTCGAGGCCAGCTTTCCGCAGATGCACGACCTGCTCGCCGGCGGCACCTTGGACGCGGCAATCGTGCTCGAGCCCTTCCGCACGCTGATCCTCAAGGACGGCACCGGCGTCAATGTGCGCGACTTCTTCGCTGACCTCACGCCCGACGGGCTGGGCGCCATCTGGATGGCGAAAGCCGATTGGATCGCCGCCCATCACACCGCGGTCGAGGGCTTCCGCGCCGCGCTCGCCCAGGGCATGGCCGATCTGAAGAAGGATCCAGGCGCGTTCGAGGCGATCCAGAAGAAATGGCTCGGCTTTGCCTCGCCCGCGGTGCCGACCTTCTCGCTCAAGCTCACGAGGGAAGATCTCGCCTTCTTCGCCGATGTCAGCACGCAGGTCGGCCTCATTCACCAGCCGCCGCAGATCGACAAGCTTATCGCCCCTTAAGAGAACGATATGCATTCACCCGTTGCCGAAAAGACGCGCGACACGATCACCCGGAAGGCGCTCGAAGCGAAGAGCCTCAGCATGAGCTTCGGCGCGCATCTCGTGCTCGATCGCATCGATATCGACGTCGCGGATGGCGAGTTCCTCTCGATCGTCGGCCCGTCGGGCTGCGGCAAGACCACGCTGCTGCGTCTCCTCGCCGGTCTCGTGCAACCGAGCTCGGGCGAATTGCTCGCGGCGGGGCAGCCGATCGATGGCCCCTCGCGCGAGCGCGCGATCGTGTTTCAGGACTACAGCCGCTCGCTTCTCCCCTGGCGCAGCGTCTGGACCAATGTCGCGCTCGCCTATGAATCCCAGGGCATGCCGCGCGCCGAGCGGCGCGAGCGCGCCTATGCGCTGTTGGAGCGGATGGGACTCAAGGCCGTCGGCGAATATTTCCCGGGCCAGCTCTCGGGCGGCATGCAGCAGCGCGTGCAGATCGCGCGCTGCCTCGCGCAGGAGCCGCGCGTGATGCTGATGGACGAGCCCTTCGGCGCGCTCGATGCCCTGACGCGCCAAACCCTGCAAGACGAGATCAGCCGGCTCGCAGCCGAGCGCAAGGTCACGGTGGTCTTCATCACCCATGACCTCGAGGAGGCGATCTATCTGGGCGATCGCGTCGTCGCCTTGGCGCCCAATCCCGGGCGGGTCGCCGAAACGCTGACGGTCGGTCTGCCGCGGCCGCGCAATCAGCTGACGACGCGCGAGGACCCGGTGTTCCTGGCGCATCGCCATCGCCTCTTCAAGCTGCTGATCGAGCACTGAGACCGATGCGGCGGGGGCATCGCCCTGGTATAACCGCCGCGAAAATAACATCGGGGAGGCTCCCATGAATTCGACCCGCTACGAGATGGTCGTCGAGACCGATATCGGCATTCCGATGCGCGACGGCGCGGTCCTGCGCGCGAATTTCTTCCATCCGAAGGCCGAGGGGAAATTCCCCGTGCTCATGACCTTCGGGCCCTATGGCAAGGATGTGCCGCTCAAGGAGATGATGACCGAGGCCTGGGACACGCTGACGAAGCATTATCCCGAGATCCTCACCGCCTCCTCGTGCAAGCATCTCGTCTTCGAGACCCCCGATCCCGAATGCTTCGTCCCCGACGGCTATATCGTCGTCAAGGTGGATGCGCGCGGCGCCGGCAAATCGCCGGGGCGGCTCTCGCCCAACTCGCCCGAGGAATTCCGCGATTTCTATGACGCGATCGAATGGGCCGGAACGCAGCCCTGGAGCAACGGCAAGGTCGGGCTTCTCGGCATTTCCTATTACGCCGCGGGACAGTGGAGCGTCGCCGCGCTGAAGCCGCCGCATCTGGCTGCGCTTTTGCCCTGGCAAGGCACCTATGACTTCTACCGCGATCGCACTCGCGCCGACGGCATCTACGCCGGCGGTTTCCTTGCCCGGTGGTGGCGCGCTTCGGTGCTGCGCAACCAGCACGGCAATCCCGAATGCCCCTATCACGACATCTATACGGGCGAGCGCACGACGGGACCCGAGAGCCTGACCCAGGAGGAGCTCGCGAAGAACCGCGCCGATTACTTGAACGATCTCTTGGCGCATCCGCTTAACGATGCCTGGTATCAATCGCGCACGCCCGATCTCTCCAAGATCGACTTGCCGACCTTGGTGGTCGCCAATTGGGGCGGGCTCGGCCTCCATTTGCGCGGCACGATCGGCGGCTATGTCGGGATCGCGTCGAAAGAGAAATGGCTCAAGATTCAAGGCGGCTCCTACTTCCACACCTTCCTCCAGCCGCAGAATGTCGCGCTGCAGAAGCGCTTCTTCGACAAGTACTTGAAGGGGCTCGATAACGGCTGGGAAAAAGAGCCGAAGATCGAGGTGCAGATTCGCGCGCCCGGCGACAAGATCAAGCGCCTCGCGCAAGGGACGAGCTGGCCTTTGCCCGAGACGAAATGGACGAGGTTTTATCTGGATGCCGGCAAGAAGGCGCTCGATCCGGCCGGCGCCGGCGCGCCGGCGAGCGCGAGCTATCCCGCGATGACGCAGGGCGTTTCCTTCACCACTGCGCCCTTCGCCAAGGATACCGAGATCGTCGGCCCGGTCATGCTGAAGCTCTTCGTCTCATCGGCGACGGAAGACATGGACATTTTCGCGACGCTCTGCGCCTTCGATCCCGAGGGCAAGGAGATGACCTTCATCGGCGCGCCCGAGCCGGCTTGCCCCGTCACGCAAGGCTGGCTGCGTGTCTCGCAGCGCAAGCGCGATCCGAAACGCTCGACCGATTATTTCCCCTATCATCCGCATGACGAGAAGCAGCCCTTGAAGCCGGGCGAAATCTACGAGGTCGAGGTCGAGGTCTGGCCGATGGGCCTCTATCTGCCGAAAGGCTCGACCTTGAAGCTCATCGTCGCCGGCACCGATTTCGAGCGGCCCGGCTCGAAGCCGCCGTTCCAGGGCGTCGCCTGGTTTACGCATAACGATCCGAAAGACCGCCCGCCCGCGATCTTCGCTGCGACCAACACGCTGCATACGGGCGGCGCGCATCAATCATATTTATTGCTCCCGGTGATTTCCTAGAAGGAGCTCTTGGCAAGCTTGTCTGATCAAGAAGAACTTTCGTCAGAAGCGTCGTCCCCACGCTATGGGGTTGCTTACAGTCTGTTTGCCGTCCTTACCTCTTCAATTGCTTGGCGCATATTTTATAAAGCACACGTTAATTGGTCCGCGCTGCTATTTTATTCGTATGCGGGCATTTGTGCCTGGATATCAGGACGACTTGCTCGGCGTTCTGGATACTGTGACCACGGTTGGTGTGCTGCCTTCTACACCGCCACAATTTATTCTGGGACTTTTGTTCTTATATATCTGGTAGCGAACGTTCCGGGCATTGTGCACGCTTCCAATCCCGGAGCGCGTGTAATTTCCTTCATCGAAGGGTTTTTCGTTCTTATCATTCCTCTGAGCTTTGTACCCGCTTTGTTAGCGGCATCCGTAGGAACCGCAATATTCTTGGGTTTCATTTGGACAATCGAGAACTGGGCACGAAAGCAGCGACCAACTAAGAAGTCGGATGCGAAACCTGACGATGCGTAGCCATCGTTGATCATCCAAACGTTGTTCCCGCGCTCTGCTCCGCATGCAGCCGCTTGCGGCAGGCGACAGCATCGCCACCGGCGACCGCGAGGGCCATGGCGCGGCGGAAATAGAGGCTCATCTTGTATTCGGCGGTGTAGCCGATCGCGCCGTGAAGCGCGACGCATTCCTTGACGGCCTCGAGCGCGTTTTCGGCGGCATAGGATTTGGCGGCGAGCGCCGCGATGCTGCGCCGCTCGGTGCCGGTGCGTGCCGCCTCGTACAGAAGCGCGCGGCTCGCCTTGTTGGTGACATAGAGCGACGCGGCGCGATGCTGCAGCGCCTGAAAGCTGCCGATCGGCACGCCGAATTGCTTGCGATCCTTGAGGTACTGCACCGTGATCGCGAGCGCCTCGTCCATGAGGCCGACGAGCAAGGCGGCATAGCCCAAGAGCGCCAGATCGCGCCCGGCGCGAAACGCATCGGGCGCAGCCGATCCGTCGCTCAACACCGCGAGATCGGAGAGCGGGACGCCGGCGAAACGCAGCCGCGTGATCGAGCCGCCATCGACTGTATCTTCACTCTCGATCGTCACGCCCGGCGCGTTGCGCGGAATGACGACCGCTCGCGGCTTGCCGTCGCGCGTGACGAGCGCGAGGAAGCAATCCGCAACATGCCCGTCGAGCGCATAGGCCGAGACGCTGGTAAGCTTGCCGCCCTCCGCCGCGAAGGCCGCGCCTTCTTCGGGCTCGACAGCGACAGCCATCGTCTCGCCGGCAATGAGTTTCGCGAGCAGCTTTGCGCTCGCCTCGCCATTGCAGCGCGACAGTATGCGCGAGGCCGCGAGCGCCAGCACCAGCGGCTCCGGCATCAGCCGCTTGCCCGCCTCTTCGAGCAGCAGCAGCATCTCG
>CAYMNX010000436.1:0-4538 GCA_964391905.1 uncultured Rhizobiaceae bacterium | reverse complement strand
AGCGCTTTCGCGATGCCTATGGCCGGGTTCTATCCGGAGCGCTCGCCCATCGCGGCGTCGTTTTGGGCTGCGTCGGGGTCCTGCTCCTTTTGAGCGGCGGGGTCGCGACCGTTATCGGCACCGATTTCTTCCCGGTCTCCGATGTCGGCTTGATCAAGCTGCATTACCGCGCGCCGATCGGCACGCGGCTCGAGGAGACGGAGCGGCTCGTTCTCGCCGTCGACCAGCGCATCCGCGACATCATTCCGGCGGCGGAGCTCGGCACCATTAATGACGTGACCGGCGTTCCCACCTCCTACAATTTGTCGATCGTCCCCTCGGACAATGTCAGCAGTGGCGATGCCGAAATATTGATTCAGCTGAAGACACCGCACCGGCCGAGTATCGACTACGTGCATGCGATCCGCGAGCAATTGCCGAAGGAATTTCCCGGAAGCCAGTTCTACTTTCAGAACGCGGATATCGTCAGCCAGGTTTTGAACTTCGGCCTCTCGGCGCCGATCGACGTGCAAATCCAGGCGACCGACTTCGCGCAAGCCTATGCGCTCGGCCAGAAGCTGCTGGTCGCCATGCAGAAGATCCCGGGTATCGCCGATCCGCATATCACGCAGCTGCTCGACTATCCTTCGCTCCAAGTCAACGTCGACCGGCTCCGCGCGGCAGAGCTTGGCATCACGCAGCGCGATGTCTCCAACAACATGCTGATCGCACTCTCGACGAGCCAGCTCGTGGCGCCATCGCAATTTCTCAACCCTGCCAACAATGTCAATTACAGCGTCGTCGTCTCGGTCCCTGTGCAGCAGATCACGAACGTGCCTGAGCTGATGGGCATTTCTGTCAGTCAACCCAACGCGCCGCTCCTCCCGAGCAACACCAGCACGCTCGCGACGATGCCGAACGCGCCGGTGACGCGGCTTGCCGATGTGGCCTCGGTCGAGCCGAGCACGAGCTTTGAATCGATCAGCCACTACACCGTGCAGCGCGTTATCGATGTCGCCGCCAATATCGATGGCCGCGACCTCGGTGGCGTCGCGCGCGATCTTCAGGCCGCCATCAACGAACTTATGAAGGGTCAGCCAATCACGACCCACATGGATATTCGCGGTCAGAACGATGTAATGCAGACCTCATTCCGCAATCTCGCTCTGGGTCTCATCCTGGCGATCATTCTCGTCTACGCGCTCCTCGTCATCCTGTTCCAATCGTGGCTCGATCCATTCATCATCATGATGGCGTTGCCGGGCGCGCTCATCGGCATCATCTGGATGCTGGTGCTGACGGGCACGACCGTGAATGTCGAATCTTTGATGGGCTCGATCATGGCGGTCGGCATCTCGGTCTCGAACTCGATCCTGGTCGTGAGCTTTGCCAACGACATACGGGCGCGGCAAAAGCTCGAGCCGCTCGCGGCCGTCATCGAAGCGGCGAAGACGCGGCTGCGCCCTATCCTGATGACGGCGCTCGCCATGATCATCGGCATGATTCCGATGGCGCTGGGCGCGGGCGAAGCCGGCGAGCAGAACGCTCCGCTGGGACGCGCGGTGATCGGCGGCCTTGCCGCGGCGACGCTCGCGACGCTTTTCCTCGTGCCGATCATTTACACCTTGTTGCGCCGCAAGCCGCCGGCGCTTTATGAACTCGATCAGCGCTGTGCGGCGGAGGCGGCCGGCGCGACAGAGGGGAATGGCGCGCATGGCTAACCGCGCGAACGGAATCCGAATTTATCTTTGGGGCGCCATCGTCCTCATCGCCGTGGCTGCCGGTGCCGCACTGATCGTGCACGGACGCTATACCGAGGTGGCGGCCGCGCGCGACGTACTCGAGGCCACCGTGGCGCGCGGCCCGCGCGTGCAGGTAATTACCGCGACCAAGAGTCCGGACACGCGCAATGTTCGCCTCTTGGGCGATGCACGGCCCTATGCCACCGCGACGATTTTCACGAAGGTCGCCGGCTATCTCAAGACCGTCTCGGTCGATAAGGGCGATCAGGTCAAGGCGGGCCAGGTCCTCGCCGAAATCGATTCCGCGGAGACCGACGCGCTCTATGACGCCGCGCTGGCCGATCTCGCGAACAAGCGCAAGCTTGCCGAGCGCGATCGCGATCTACTCGCCCGTGGCAATGTCTCGCTGCAACAGCAGCAGCAATCGGATACCAATCTCCGCATGGCCGAGCAGAATGTGCGCAACCTCGCCACGGTCAAATCCTACGAGATCATTCGCGCGCCCTTCGATGGCACGGTCACGGCGCGCTATGCCGACCCCGGCGCGTTGATGACGGCGGCAACCACCAACCAGGCGAGCTCTCTGCCGATCCTCACCGTGTCCGACACGAGCAAGCTGCGCGTCGGCGCCTATGTCGAGCAACGTGACGTGCCGTTCGTGCATGTCGGCGATCTCGTCGATATCAGCGATGCCAGCGATGCATCGCGTACGGTGCGAGCCCAGATCAGCCGCACCGCGGGGGCGCTCGATCCGAAAACCCGCACGCTCTATATCGAGATCGATGTCGACAACAGCGAGAATTTCCTCGTTCCCGGCGCCTTTGCCTATGTGACGCTGCATCTCCGGGTGAAGAGCTATCCCCAGATACCGGTGAGCGCCCTTCTCGTCCGCGGCGACCAGAATTACGTTGCCGCCGTGGACAATGACGGGATGGTCAAGCTTCGTTCGATCCGCATCGTCAGCACGGATGGCGACAATGTCTCGGTCGGTGACGGGGTCGCGCCAGGCGATCATGTGGCGATCAACCTGCCGCCCGAAATCACCGATGGCGGTCGGATCCAGCCGGTGCTCGCCAGCAAATAATGGCGCTAAATCGAGGCGCGCTCTTCCCGCCAGTAGCCGAGCTTTTCCTGGACGCCGCGATCGGAGGCGCAGAAGAGGAAGCAGTCGGTTTTCGCCTCGAAGCAGCGCCAGCTCCAATTGGGAAGCGCGAGCACGTCCCTTGCGCCAAAGCCCATGAAATGATCGCCGACGCGCACGACGCCTTGACCTTCGGCGACCACGACGACGATTCCATCGGTCGATCGCAGCGGCCGGGTCTTGTACCCGGCCGGCACATGCATCATCCAGGTCGCGATGGTGGGCATCGCCCATCCGCCATCTTGCGGATTGGCATAGCGCAGCGAGACCGCGTCATAAGGATCGGGTGCCGCGCCGCGGGCTGCGATCAGCAGGGCGCTGCGTGTCCGTTCATAGGGATAATTGAACACCGGCGCAGTCAGACCATAGCGGCGCTCGCCATGGAGCGGAAGAAGACCCGCACCAAACCGCGCCGCTGCATCGCCCTCGGGACGATGGAGCTCCTGCTGCTTCTCGTTAGACCGCTCGGCAAAGCTCGTATCGAAGAACGATACGATCGGCGCATCGAGCACATCGACCCAGAGGACCGGCGCTTTGCCCTCGTTGCCATGATCGTGAAACGCCCATGGCGGGGTGATGATGAAGTCGCCGGGATGCATCGTCGTGCGCTCGCCGCCGACCGCGGTATAGCCCTGCTCGCCTTCGAGCACGAAGCGCAGCGCCGATTGCGTATGGCGATGGGCCGGCGCGATCTCACCGGGCAGGACCATCTGGACGCCGGCAAAGAGCGTCGCGGTCGCCCGCGACTGGCCGGAAAACGCGGGGTTCTCGAGCACGAGCACGCGGCGGGTTGCTTCCTCGGCGGTCAAGAGCATGCCCGCTTCCATCATGAAGCGGCGCACATCGCTGTAGTGCCAGAGATGCGGCTTGGCGTCGATCCGGGGCTCTGGCGTCACCAATGCATCCATCACTTCCCAGAGCGGCGTCAGCGCGTGCGGCGCGATGCGCTGGTAGAAAGCTTGCCGATCCGGCAAAGGTTGTGTTGGGCGGGGCACCGTGTTGTGTTGTGTCATGCCGGCGGTCTCCTTTGCGATCGATTAAACGCCGCCGCCGGCTCCGGGTTTTTGATCCAGATCAAAATCTTGGCTTGTGACGGGCAGTTTTGCGTTGCAGCACAAGGGTTTCCGAACCGGGAACGGTGGCGACTCCCGTCTCGTCCCCGTTGCAATTGAGGAGGGAAATATTATCTTTGATGTCGTCAACTCGTTTTGGGTCGGCCTCGTCACTGCTCGCTTAGAGCCCCCGACCCGGTCCCATCCAAATCGGTGTTTGATCCGCCGTGCGGGCGCGCGGCGGGCGGAAAAATTTATGGAGGAACGCCGATGTCCACCGGTACCGTCAAGTGGTTCAATGCCGCGAAAGGCTACGGCTTCATTCAGCCCGACGACGGCACGAAGGATGTGTTCGTGCACATATCGGCGGTGGAGCGAGCCGGCATGGCAAGCTTGCGCGAAGGCCAGCGGCTAAGCTATGAGCTTGAGCGCGGCCCGCAAGGGAGGGTCAACGCGGCCAATCTCAAGGCGGAATAGACCATCGGCGGGGCGTATACCGCCCCGTTTCTTTAAGGAGCAGCTTTGGCGAAAGAAGATCTCATCGAATTCGACGGCGTGGTCATCGAGCTTTTGCCTGATGCGCGCTTTCGCGTGCGTCTCGACAATGGGCATGAGACCTTGGCC
>CAYMNX010000435.1:0-1565 GCA_964391905.1 uncultured Rhizobiaceae bacterium | reverse complement strand
CGCGCACAAGAAAGCCAATCCTCGGCGCTGGTAGAGCAGGCTTTCGCCGCACCAGATTTGGCGGAGTTATTGGCCAGTGGAAAAACGAACGCCCCGGACTTGCGTCCGAGGCGTTTGTTCAACCCCTTGATCGAACAAGGGGAATTTGGTTGCGGGGACAGGATTTGAACCTGTGACCTTCAGGTTATGAGCCAGTTGGAGCACTATATCTTGTGTGTTGATTTTCCAGGCCGTTTTCGGCACAGTCGCATTAAGCCTTTGGCAACACGAAGAAATGCGACGCAATCGGGCGACAGCCGACGAAATCGTAATACCAGATTTAGCCACTAGGCGTGTTGACTCATTGTTGACTTGGGGGGCCGTATGTCCGCTTCCAACTCGCAACGCCTGACCGACGCCATGGTCCGCAAGGCGCTTCCTGCCGCGCGCGGATCGGCACTGCTTTGGGACTCGGAAGTGAAGGGCTTCTGCCTGCGCGTTTCGCCGGGCGGCGGCAAGAGCTTCATGCTCGATTACCGCGCCGGCGGGCGGCAACGGCGGATCACCATCGGCTCGTATCCCGATTGGTCGGTTGCCGCCGCGCGCGAGGCCGCGAAGGCGATGAAGCGCGAAGTCGATCTCGGGCGCGATCCCATGGGCGAACGTCACGAGGAGCGTGCCGCCCCGACCGTTGCCGATCTATGGGACCGCTATCGCCTCGAACACCTTCCGACCAAGGCGGCGCGGTCGCAGAAGGACGAGACAATGATGTGGGAGCAGATCGTGCTTCCGCGTTTCGGCAAGATGAAGGTGGCGGCGATCTCGCACGAGGACATCGACGCGCTCCATCGCGACATCACCAACATCCGCGGCACGCCGATCCGCGCCAACCGGACGGTCGAGGTGCTGCGCAAAGCCTTCAACCTATCGATCCGCTGGAAATGGCGCACCGACAACCCGGCCTCGGGCGTGCGGCGTAACCCGGAGGAGCGGCGCAACCGCTATCTCAACAAGGTCGAGATCGCCGCGCTCGCCCGCGCGCTTCAGGAGCATTCCGAGCCGGTGTCGGCGAATGCGATCAAGCTGCTCATGCTGACCGGCGCGCGCCGCGGCGAAGTGCTCGGCGCAACGTGGTCGATGTTCGATCTTGAAAACGGCATCTGGACCAAGCCGAGCGCCCACACCAAGCAGCGCAAGCTGCATCGGGTGCCGTTGAGCGGACATGCGATCCGCCTGCTGCTCGAAATTAAGGAAACCGCCACCGGCCCGTATGTCTTTCCCGGCGCCGACGGCAAGCCGCTCACCGACATCAAGCGGACGTGGGTCTCGGTGTGCAAGAAGGCAGGGCTTGTCGAGAAGGTCGAGAAGAAGACGCGCAAGGGCAAGATCGTGCGGGACCGCAATGGCAATCCGGTCATGATTGAAGTGCCGAACGTGCGGCTGCACGATCTTCGGCACTCCTTCGCTTCGATCCTCGTTTCCGCCGGCGCCTCGCTTCCGTTGATCGGCCAGATGCTTGGGCACACGCAGGTGCAGACGACGCAGCGCTACGCCCATCTCTACGACGATCCGATGCGGAAGGCGGC
>CAYMNX010000434.1:0-1662 GCA_964391905.1 uncultured Rhizobiaceae bacterium | reverse complement strand
AAGAAGACACCGCCGACCGCGAAATAGAGCAGAAGGGTCATGAGGTTGGCGCCAGCAAAGGCGGGAGAGCGGAAAAGGTCGAGGGGTACCATTGGCGCGCGACTCATGGTTTCGAACCACAGAAAAGCAGCGATGCCGGCGAGGCCGACGATGAGCGCGAGCACGATCCAGAGCCGCGCGATCCGCCCTTCGTTCATTTCGATGAGGCCGAAGCTGAGGCTCGCCAATCCGATCGTGATCACGGCCCCGCCATACCAGTCAAGCGTGCTCTTCTCCGCGGCCCGGCTTTCGGGCAGATGAATGACGGTGAGTATCAGCGTCGCTAGACCGATCGGCAGGTTGATGAAGAACGCCACCCGCCAAGAAAGGGCATCGACGGCCCAACCGCCGAGAACCGGCCCAAACGCCGTCGTGATCGCCGAGAAGCCCGCCCAAGTCCCGATCGCCTGGCCGCGCTCGTCCTCGTTGAAGGTCGCACCGATAAGCGCGAGGCTGTTCGGTACGAGCAATGCGCCGCCCAAGCCTTGCACCGCGCGCGCGATCGCGAGGAGGGAAGCGCTCGTCGCCCCGCCGCAAGCGAGGGATGCCGCGGTGAACACGGCAATGCCGAGCACGAATATCCGTTTGCGGCCGAACACGTCGCCGGCTGCTCCGCCGAGCAACATCAATGCGCTAAGCGTCAAGATGTAAGCGCTCGCGATCCATTGGAGCGCGGAAGCGCTTGCGTTCAAGTTCGTCTGGATCGCCGGCAGCGCGACATTGACGACAGAGCCGTCGATAAAGGCCATGCTCGAGCCGAGCGTCGTGGCGACGAGGACCCATGTTTTCGTCGCTTGCGTGCAAGCCGTATCGCAACGTCGGCCGCGGATGACGCCAGTGTCGCAAGGAGAAGGATAAGCGCCCGTCACCATCGTGAACCACCGCATTACGACTGCCCAAGATCAGCATAAATCGATCAGTACCTCGTTTGCCACGGCGATCGTTTGTGGCAAGCAGAGCAGAAAATGCGCGCGTGCGATGTGCGACAATACGTACCATGCATCGCCCCGCGCAAGGCCGCTCGTGTAAAGCAAAAATTCATGGCGCGCATGGTCTTTATCGCCCGTCGCGCCGACGGTGACGATGCGTCATGTGGTCGGGAGAATTGGTTTAGCAGAGGTGTGCGACGCGGCTAGTTAGTTCGTCATCTTTTGTTTGCCTTAAGAACCTTTATTCATTCGCAGCGGGCGATCGACTGAACTGCCGTTCCTGACACTCGGCTTTTTCGTCAGAGGTTCTTCAATGGATTCGCATCTTCTTCAAAGACGCCGACTCATCAGTGGCGGTGCCGCGCTCGGTGTTGCCGGTGCGATCGTCGCGGCGGCAAGCCGCTCTGCGAATGCGCTCGCAGTCGGCTCCGGTTCATCTCATCAGACCACGATATCCGTGTTCGATTTCGGCGCGGTCGGCGACGGCGTGACCGACGACAGCGCAGCGTTCACCGCCGCGCTCAACTATGCCGCAACCCAGGGTCAGGTGGTTCTGGTACCGGGTTTCACCTATGCGATCAAGCAGCCGATCGTCTGGAGCTCGAGCAACGACATTGGCAAGCCTTGGGGCTTCATATCGCAGGGCGCGACGCTCGTTTCCCAGATCGATACGAACAGCCCTGTCGTCTCGCTC